>NZ_JAPZRB010000272.1:0-41817 GCF_027531105.1 Microcystis sp. LE18-22.4A | reverse complement strand
CCATCACAAACATGACAGCAGTGAAGAAAATGTAATCTCGTCCGCTGCTCCAACGCTCTTAGAAGTTCTTCAGGAAATTACCGCCAGAATCAGGAGTTTTCTATGAATGAACTAAAAGGAATCAGTATCAATAAACTGATTCAATATCTTTCCACCAACACTTTAGCCGAATTTAATGCCTATACTAGATTTAAGGAAATGGCAGCTAATGGCAACCCAGAAGAAGGATTGAAAATCTTGGCTAAATTTGATAATTAATATACAGTATAAAGCATTAATTATCATCAAAAAATCGCCAAACTAGAAGCGTAGGTGAAGGGATTTATGGTCTGCGTCGCGCTTTAGTTATTGCTGGAGCAGAAAGCCAACTAATTAGCCTTTGGAAAGTATCTGATGACGCGACTAAAGATTTAATGGTCGCCTATTATGGACGCTTACAAAAAGGAGAAGGACGCAGTGAAGCTTTACGACAAATTCAATTAGGAATGCTCAAGGGTGAGAAGCAAAAACATCCTTTTTATTGGTCAAGTTTTATTCCTTCTGGTGATGCAACTTCGATGCAATTTGACTGATTAAGGGTTAGGAGTTAAACTTAGTAGTAAAATTATTGGTAAGTAAGTAGGTAGGCACAATTATTTGTAGGATGGGTTAGCGGTAGCGTAACCCATGCGGGCGTTGGGTTTCATGCTTCAACCCAACCTACGTTTATTTTATATTTAATTCCACCCACCTACTTACCTAAGCAAAATTAATTACACATCCAAACCGTCAGCAGTTACTCCGTCAGCTTTTTGCTGTGATCAGTAAACAGTGAACTAAAAACTCAAATCTGATCCCGTCTCCCGTCTCCCGTCTCCTGTCTCCTGTCTCCTGTCTCGACTGGGAAATTAATTTTGCACGACTACTTATCACAAACAATTACTAGGAGAGTCACACAATGGCAACATTTACAGAAAACGACCTCAAAGAATTAAAAGACTTTATTGTAGGACAATTCAAAGAAGTTAATGACAAAATAGACAAGTCATCTGAACAACTTAATGGCAAAATAGACAGATTATCTGAACAACTTAATAGCAAAATAGACAAGCTATCTGAAGAAGTGAATAACTTAAGAGTTGACATAGCAAATATTAAAGGAGAATTAACAGGCGTGAATAAACGACTAGATAACTTGGAATTTACTAATCGAATCATCTTTGTTGCTATTGTTGCTGCACTAATGGCAGGATTAGTTAAGTTATTTTTACCAAACCTTCCTACTAATCCTTAACTGTGATTCAAAAAGAAAACGGGTTTTTTCAAAAAACCCGTTTCCTGAAATCGAATTCAAAATAAGAAATAGCGTTGGGCCATGGGTAAAACCGTAGCGGGTTCACAGATTAATAATTCCCCGTCAGCACGCACCTCGTAGGTTTCGGGATTAACTTCCATGCGCGGTAAAGCGTCATTAAGCTTCATACTAGCCTTACTGATATTGCGCGTATTCGACACGGCTACGGCGGTTTTTTTCAGCTTTAACTTCTCAGGAATGCCCGCTTTCATAGCATATTTAGAAACAAATGTCAAGGAAGTTTTGGCGATCGCAATGAAAAAAGCTCCCCACTTCCCCAACAGTGAATAATAGGTTCCCATCTCAGGGATCTGTGTTACCATGCGGGGTAAATTCAAGCGATCTCCAGACACCTATGAGCAAGGTTCTCGTGTTGAATGCCTCCTACGAACCGCTAAATATTACCAGTTGGCGGCGTGCGATCGTTTTATTGTTGAAAGGAAAAGCTGAATCCCTAGAACATAACGGAAAAGTTGTTTGTCGTGACTTACCCCTACCCTCCGTTATCCGTCTTAGGCAATACGTCCGTGTTCCCTACAAGGAAATTCCTTTAACCCGTCGTAATATTCTTGAACGAGATCATCACACCTGTCAATACTGTCTCTACCGAGGTGAACAATTAACCATCGATCATGTGATTCCCCGTTCTCGCGGAGGGGGTGATACCTGGGAGAATTTAGTGGCGGCTTGTGTGCGTTGTAATGTGCATAAAGGCAATCGTACACCAAAAGAGGCCAATATGTCCCTGCACGCCCAACCCCGTCGTCCCTACAGCAGTCTCCACTTTGAGCTATTAAAGCACACCAGGGGCAATCACAATCACGAATGGCGTAAATATGTCATCGGTATTTAGGGTGAAAAGGGCATGGTGAAACCAAGACCAAAATTGATTCCCATGCCATTATTATTAGTCTGGGTGCGAGGATTGGCAACTCCCGTGCCTAGATAAACCGCACAACCAGGACAGGGGGAATTGACTCGGTAGCGCACCGCCATGGGATCATTGGGATCGGTGATAGTTACTCCCTGATGGTTTAAATCTTTAATTAGATTGGTGACGGGTTTGAAAAAATCGGCGCTGGGGGGTTGACTTGGTTGCAGTTCTAGGGTTTGTTCTTGGGAAGCAAGAACGATTTCCGAAGCGATAATTAGCAGCACAGAGGTAGTTAAGCCAAATAAACCCAGATTATTTTTGATCTTCATCTTTTTTATCACCGAGAGATTGTTAATTTCTTCTGGTGATAATTCTAGCGTTTCCTCACCGGAAAGGAACCTAATCAGTAAAAAAATTTACTAATTTCTACCATACTTATAATAAGCGGCACAAGCACCTTCACTAGAAACCATACAAGTACCGATGGGATGTTCGGGAGTACAAGCAGTCCCAAATACTTTACATTCCCAGGGTTTTAAAACACCTTTAAGAATTTCGCCACACTGACAAGCTTTGTGATCTTTAACGCGCTGATTGGGTAGGGTAAATTTTTTCTCCGCATCAAAATTACTGTACTCATCTCGCAGTTTTAACCCTCCTTGTGCAATTTCTCCTAAACCTCGCCATTCAAACTGATCCCGCAGTTCAAAAACTTGGTCGATTGCCGATAAAGCGACTCTATTTCCTTGATTTTGTACCACTCGATCGTACTGATTTTCGATCTCACATCTCTGCTCATCTAATTGTTTTAATACCATCCAAATTGATTGGAGAATATCCAAGGGTTCAAACCCAGAAACTACCACAGGTTTATGATATTCTTGGGCAATAACTTGATAGGGTTCTGTGCCAATTACCATGCTAACATGACCGGGACCAACAAAACCGTCTAACTGTAGATACGGGTTATCTAACAAAGCTTTCAGAGCGGGAATAATCACCACATGATTAGAAAATAAACTAAAATTAGTGATACCATCTCTTTGGGCTTCTAAAACGGTTAAAGCTGTGCTAGGAACGGTTGTTTCAAAACCTAATGCTAGAAATATTACTTCTTTATCGAGATTTTCTCTGGCAATTTTTAAGGCATCGCGAGGAGAATAAACCATGCGAATATCATCACCTTTTGCTCGCGCTTGCAGCAGACTCAAATGGGAACCGGGGACACGCATAGTATCGCCAAAAGTTGTCAGAATTACGTTCGGTTGTTGTGCGAGAAAAATGGCATCATCTAAACGACCTCGCGGCATTACACAAACGGGACATCCAGGACCATGAATTAATTCGATAGTTTCCGGAAGTATGGCCTCGATACCGTATCTAAAAATTGAGTGGGTATGACCTCCACAAACCTCCATAATTTTAGTAACTTTTTCCCGCTTTTCAGAGATTCTTATCGATAATTGTTCAATTTGTTGAATTAATGCTGCCGCTTTAACGGGATCACGAAATTCATCAACGTATTTCATAACAAGCTTTCTCTCTATAAGTGGTTGGACAAAAGTAAAGTTAATTGTGGAGCCGGTCGTCGGTCGTCAGTAATAATTAATTGCCGTAATTTACATTTCTTAAGATAGACAACAGAATTAATTTGTGGCTAACTAATTAAGAACATTAATTATGATTAAATTCTTCCTCTAATTCCAATAATTGTGTTAATAAATTTAAGGTTTCTTGCGCCTCATCTTCATCGATTCGATTCATGGCAAAACCCACATGAACTAATACCCAATCCCCTACACAAGTATTAGCGGGATGGTCTTCATCAACAATACAAGCGATATTTACTTCTCTTTTTACACCCCCCACATCGACGAGAGCCAGATGATGGTTTTCATCAATAATTGCCGTAATTTGTCCCGGTATGCCTAAACACATAGTTTTTACCTTAAATCTAGTTTTTGTTAATTATGGGCTGATTTTTTGGCTAGAGATTGCAGTAATATCAACCGAGAATCAGGTCATACTTCATCCCTCTAAGAAACGCTATACAGTCAAAGGTTATCCTTTTTACTTTTTCCTTTCCCCTTTCCCCTTTTTACTCGGTCTTAGCTGCCATTCTGGACCATTGCCCTCAAGAACAGCTTTTTTTCCCGTATCTTTTTTAAGATTTCCCCCGTCCCGCACCGTGGACGCTATCCCAGCAGGGGTAAAACTTTTGTATTAGGGACTACATCAATGATAAGAAATTATTCAATCAATCGATCGGGTGACATTCTAGGCTATGATTTCCCTGACTATAGTTATTTCTCTACATTAAGGAAAATCTACGATGACAACCTTTCCCATCGATTTGAGCGCCTATAAACCCATCAGTCTCGACCCCAGTAACCCCACCCTCACCGACGACCAAAGAAGCGCCCTAAAAGCCAATATCCAACTCTGTCGCGATGCTATCATCTTTTTTACTGCCACGGGTGCGGCCCGGGGTGTGGGTGGACACACCGGCGGCCCCTACGATACCGTCCCGGAAGTGGTGATTCTCGATGCTCTTTTCCGCGGTCAACCTAGTCAATTTGTACCAATTTTCTTCGATGAAGCGGGACACCGCGTCGGTACTCAATATCTCATGTCTGCGTTAGAAGGTTCTTTACCCCCAGAACAATTAATGCACTACCGCGAGGCTAATTCTAAACTCCCCGGACACCCGGAATTAGGATTAACCCCCGGCGTAAAATTTAGTTCTGGCCGTTTAGGACATATGTGGCCCTACGTTAACGGTGTCGCTTTAGCTAACCCCGGAAAAACCGTTTTTTGTTTAGGTTCCGATGGTTCTCAACAGGAAGGCAATGACGCAGAAGCTGCCCGTTTAGCCGTGGCTCAACACATCAATGTTAAGCTGATTATTGATGATAATGATGTGACGATTGCTGGTAATCCTTCCAAATATTTACCCGGTTATGATGTGGCCAAAACTCTCGTTGGCCATGGTCTAAAAGTGTTAGTGGGAGATGGGGAAGATATCGATAGTTTGTATCGCAATATCTGTGAAGCAATTAATACTCCTGGCCCGATTGCGATTATTAATAAACGTCCCATGTGTCCCGGTATTGAAGGTTTAGAAGGTTCTAACCACGGTCATGATGTGATTTCTGTACCCTTGGCTTTGAAATATTTAGAGGCAAAAGGACACAGTGCCGCCGTGGAATATCTCAACAGTATTAAGAAGCCTTCTAATGACTATAAATTCCTCGGTTCTGGGGATAAATGGGGTTCTAACCGCAACGTTTTCGGTGAAGCAGTAGTCAGTCTTTTAGGCAAAATGAGCGAGGAAGAACGCAAGGCTAAGGTATTAGTAGTAGATAGCGATTTAGAGGGTTCCTGCGGTCTGAAAATTATCCACGATAAACATCCCGAAGTGTTTATTCCTTCCGGTATTATGGAACGGGGCAATCTTTCGGCAGCCGCTGGTTTTGGTATGGAAAAAGGTAAACAGGGAATTTTCGCCACCTTTGCCGCTTTTCTAGAAATGTGTATTTCTGAAATCACCATGGCCCGCTTGAATTATTCTAATCTTTTATGTCATTTTTCCCATTCTGGTATCGATGACATGGCGGATAATACCTGTCACTTTGGTTTGAATAATTTCTTTGCCGATAATGGACTGGATGACGGTTACGAAACCCGTCTTTATTTCCCGGCCGATGCGGCACAAATGACCGCTTGTGTTGAGGCAACTTTCCATCAACCCGGTTTACGTTTTATCTTCTCGACTCGTTCTAAAACTCCCAATATTCTTGATACTAACGGTAATAATTTCTTTGGCGATGGTTATACCTTTGTCCCCGGAAAAGATGAAGTAATTCGAGAAGGCACTGCCGGTTATATCATCAGCTTTGGCGATGGTTTATACCGCGCTTTAGATGCAGTGGAACGCTTAAAACAAGAAGGTATTGACGTGGGTTTAATTAATAAACCGACTCTCAATGTGGTGGATGAAGAAATTATCGCTAAAGTTGGTAATTCTCCCTTTGTTTTAGTGGTAGAAGCATTTAACCGTCGTACGGGTTTAGGTAGCCGTTATGGTTCTTGGTTACTCGAACGCGGTTTAACTCCTAAATACGCCTATATCGGTACTCACCATGAAGGTTGTGGCGGTTTATGGGAACAATTCCCCCACCAAGGTATTGACCCAGTTGGTATCATTAGTAAAGTTAAATCTTTAATCGCTTAGAGAGTATTTTAGGGGGGAATTAATCAGTCATCAGTTATCAGTAAACAGTCATCAGAACGTAGGTTGGGTTGAAGCATGAAACCCAACGCCTGCATCGGTTACGCTACCGCTAACCCATCCTACAAATAATTGTGCCTCCCTACTTAGGTTTTAGATTCGGCCCTTGTAAACAGTCATCAGTAATCAGTAATCACTGGACATCTTTAATAATTAAGATTTTAGCTTGGTTGAGAGATTGAACATTTGTACTAAAATTTCCCCGAAGCAGTTTAAATCCATTACAGCTGATCAACTTTAGCGGCTTAAATCGCACCATTGAGGGGAAATCCCCCTTAACTAGGTACGGTAAGCCCCTAGAAGCCAACAAACCGGTCAATCTAGAATAGTCTCAAGGGTATAAAAGTAATCTCTTATAGAAAATGCAGCCAACCAATCCACAACAATTTACAGAAAAAGCTTGGGAGGCAATCGTCAAAACGCCGGACATTGCCAAACAGAACAGCCAGCAACAAATCGAAAGCGAACATCTAATGAAAGCCCTACTGGAACAGGAGGGATTAGCGGGCAGTGTCTTTAGTAAAGCTAATATTAGTCTAGCCCGTTTGCGGGATCGAACCGATGATTTTATCCGTCGTCAACCGAAAATCTCTAACCCCGGCGACTCGATTTATTTAGGTCGTAGTTTAGATAGTTTACTCGATCGAGCAGAAAATTATCGCCGAGAATTTGGAGATGACTTTATCTCGATCGAGCATTTGATTTTAGGTTACGCTAAAGATGATCGCTTCGGTAAAAATATTTTTCAAGAATTCGGACTTACCGAAAACAAACTCAAGGAAATTATTCAACAAGTCAGAGGTAGTCAAAAAGTGACCGATCAGAATCCAGAAGGCAAATATGAGGCCCTAGCAAAATACGGACGGGATCTCACCCAATTGGCACGGGAAGGTAAATTAGACCCCGTAATTGGACGGGATGACGAAATCCGTCGCACCATTCAGATCCTCTCGCGTCGGACTAAAAATAACCCAGTTTTAATCGGGGAACCGGGAGTAGGAAAAACAGCCATTGTCGAAGGATTAGCCCAGCGGATTATTAACCGTGATGTGCCAGAATCTCTGTTAGATCGGACTCTCATTTCTCTCGATTTAGGTGGCTTAATTGCGGGAGCAAAATATCGCGGAGAATTTGAGGAAAGATTAAAAGCTGTCCTCAAGGAAGTCACCGATTCCCAAGGCAATATCATCATGTTTATTGATGAAATTCATACCGTTGTCGGTGCGGGAGCCACTCAAGGGGCAATGGATGCGGGCAATTTATTAAAACCAATGTTAGCCCGGGGTGAATTGCGTTGTATCGGAGCCACTACCCTCGATGAATACCGCAAATATATCGAAAAAGATGCGGCATTAGAAAGACGCTTCCAAGAGGTTTTAGTGGATGAACCAAATGTGGTCGATACTATTTCGATTCTTCGCGGTCTCAAAGAACGTTATGAGGTGCATCATGGGGTGAAAATTGCCGATAATGCTTTAGTGGCAGCGGCACTGCTTTCTAATCGTTATATTAGCGATCGCTTTTTGCCAGACAAGGCCATTGATTTAGTTGATGAAGCGGCGGCAAAATTGAAGATGGAAATCACTTCTAAACCAGAAGAACTCGATGAAATTGATCGCAAAATTCTCCAGTTAGAAATGGAAAAACTTTCCCTACAACGGGAATACGATCCAGCTTCGCGAGAACGGTTAGAAAAGTTAGAAAAAGAACTGGCTAACCTCAAGGAAGAACAATCGGGATTAAATGCCCAATGGCAAGGGGAAAAAGAGATTATCGATAAAGTTCGTGGGGTTAAAGAAGCGATCGAACAAGTTAATCTGGAAATTCAACAGGCCGAACGAGATTATGATTATAATCGCGCCGCGGAATTAAAGTTCGGAAAATTAACCGATCTGCAGCGGCAAATGTCCGCCCTAGAAACTCAATTGGCCGACAAACAAACCACCGGTAAAAGTTTATTAAGGGAAGAAGTTCTCGAATCGGATATCGCCGAAATTATCTCGAAATGGACGGGAATTCCTCTCAATAAATTAATCGAATCGGAAAAAGAAAAACTCCTCAATCTGGAAGAGGAATTACACGAAAGTGTCATCGGTCAAGAGGAAGCGGTGACAGCCGTGGCCGAAGCGATTCAACGTTCCCGCGCCGGTTTATCGGATCCCAACCGTCCCACGGCCAGCTTTATTTTCCTCGGTCCGACGGGTGTTGGCAAGACAGAATTGGCGAAAGCTTTAGCGCGCAATCTCTTTGACACGGAAGAGGCTCTAGTTCGCATCGATATGTCGGAATACATGGAAAAACACAGCGTTTCCCGTCTCATGGGTGCGCCTCCGGGATACGTCGGCTACGATGAAGGGGGACAACTAACCGAGGCAATCCGGCGTCGTCCCTACTCTGTCATCCTCTTTGATGAGATTGAAAAAGCCCATCCCGACGTTTTTAACGTTATGTTACAAATCCTTGACGATGGGCGCTTAACCGACTCTCAAGGTCATCTGGTTGATTTCAAAAATACCATCATTATTATGACCAGTAATATCGGTTCTCAATACATTTTAGACGTGGCTGGTGATGAGTCTCGTTACGAGGAAATGCAGGCGCGGGTGATGGAAGCAATGCGGAATAGTTTCCGTCCCGAATTCCTCAATCGTATCGATGAAACGATCATTTTCCATAGTTTACAAAAAGCGCAACTGCGATCGATTGTCAAACTACAGGTAGCCAATCTCAGTGATCGCTTGATGGAACAAAAATTAGCCCTGAAACTTGCCGATATTGCCCTCGATTATCTAGCAGAAATTGGTTATGACCCAGTGTACGGTGCGCGACCCTTAAAACGGGCAGTACAAAGATATGTGGAAACTCCGATCGCTAAGGCAATTCTGCGCGGCGAATTCAAAGGGGGAGACACGATTTTTGTCGATGTGGCCGATGAAAGATTGACCTTTAAACGGTTAGCTTCCCCGGTAGTAACTGCTTAATTAAGTAGGGTTTGCTGAAAAAGTTTTTCGGTGGTGGCAGGGTGTGGGGTGTGGGGTGTGGGGTGTGGGGTTTTACTCATTTTCAGGTGGTCAATTACCTAATTTTCAGGAAAAAAGTCCAGGGATTTTCCCCCCAATCACTCCAAAGTTCGGCACTTTTTGAGGTCAAAAAAGTCTAAAAACCTTATCCAACAAGGTTTTTAGATTTATTCAGCAGACCCTAAGTAAGGGTGGGCCATGCTCACCCTTTGATTATTATAGAAGCAGGGTATTTTTGCTTGAATCTATGACTGTAACACTGCTCGCACCACCGGCTGAAATAATTCACCTGTCCGGGATTAGCTGGGAAACCTACGAAACGCTGCTAGAAGAAATGAGCGATCGCCGTCTGCGGCTGACCTACAATCGTGGCAATTTAGAAATCATGGCTCCTTCGACCGGACACGAATTTAGTAAAACCCTCATCGGTCGCTTTGTCGAAACCCTAGCGGAAGAATCAACAGTCCCGATTTATCCCCTCGGTTCTACCACCTTTAAACGCCCTCAATTAAGCGGTGCAGAACCGGATTAATGTTTTTACATTGATAATATTGAGGCGGTTCGGGGGAAAAAGCGACTGGACTTAAATGAAGACCCTGCACCGGATTTAGTCATAGAAATTGATGTCACCAGCAGTTCTCAAAATCGCCTTCAGGTTTATGCAGATCTAGGCGTGGCAGAGGTTTGGGTTTATAATGGGGAATCTCTGGTTATCCAACAATTACAAAATGGCAGTTATATCACCTCCCCAACCAGTCAATTTTTTATAAATATTCCTATTTCAGAGATTGCTATATTTTTACAACAAGCTGGCCAGACAGATTACCTAGAGTTAGTAAAAGCATTTCGGAATTGGGTAAGAAGTCAGCTGAAAAAATAAATCTGAACCGGAGTCTCAAAAATGGAAATTAACAAGTTTCCCCTTTTGGGTCGTCGGTCGTCAACACCAAATCAGGTTACACCTCATCGACCCGAAGGTTAATGCGGATGGAGGGACTCGAACCCACACATCGAAAAGATACTAGAACCTAAATCTAGCGCGTCTACCAATTCCGCCACATCCGCAAATATGTCAGCTTATTCCATCATAGCATAAGATACTATAGGAAAGATAAAATTTTTTATTCTTAATAATTTTATGCTCTTAGGTTTTGTCTTTCAGTCCCCCGGTCCGATCCTCTGGGAGATCGGACCGATTTCGGTGCGCTGGTATGGATTTCTCATCGCTATGGCGGTATTATTGGGTGTCACCCTCTCCCAGTACCTCGCCCAAAAAAGAGCGATCGATCCCGATTTAATCGCCGATTTGGCCATTTGGTTAGTAGTGGGGGCCATACCTGCGGCCCGTCTGTACTATGTTCTCTTTCAGTGGCAAGAATACGCGCAAAATCCTGCTGATATTATCGCCATTTGGAAGGGAGGTATCGCCATTCACGGGGCAATTATCGGGGGTTTGCTGGCAGCCCTAATCTTTGCCCGCATTAATCGGGTTTCTCTTTGGCAATTACTTGATCTGGTGGCCCCTTCAGTTATTCTCGGTCAAGCGATCGGACGTTGGGGTAACTTTTTTAATTCGGAAGCTTTTGGCAGTCCGACTAATTTACCTTGGAAGTTGTTTATTCCTCCGGCTAGTCGTCCTTTAGAATATATCGCCGTCGATTATTTTCACCCCACCTTTCTCTACGAATCTCTCTGGAATCTGGCAGTTTTTGCCCTACTCATCTATCTATTTTTCTGGGGTTTAAAACACCCTAGTAAATTAAAAATTGGCACCCTTACCCTAGTCTATTTTATCGCCTACAGTCTAGGTAGATTCTGGATCGAGGGGCTACGCACCGATAGTTTAATGTTTGGGCTTTTGAAAATGGCGCAAATAATTAGTTTAGGAGCGATCGCTATCGGTATTTTCGGTTTATTCTGGTTATATAAACTGCAGCGTCCTTTACCGGATGTGGTGGCGACCGTCAGTTATAATCAAAAGTTACCCTAGCTAACCCTGACAATGGATCTAGTAACGATTTTTCAACAGGTTTTAAACGGTTTATCGATCGGTAGTGTCTATGCTATTTTTGCCCTCGGTTACACTTTGATTTTTTCCATTTTAGGGATTATCAATTTTGCCCATGGCGCAATTTTTACCCTCGGTGCCTATTTTACCTACGCTCTAGCGGGGGGAGTTTTCGGTTTTAATGGTTTATTGGCTAATGCCAAATTACCCTTTTCCTTACCCTTTTTTTTGGCACTCTTGCTAGGCTGTATCCTTTCAGGTTTCACCTCGGTTCTTCTGGAAAGATTGGCCTTTAAACCCCTCCGGGTACGGGGTTCCGATTCTCTCTTAACTCTGGTTTCTAGCCTAGGGGCAGCCGTGGTGATTGTCAATGTCATTCAATACTTATTCGGGGCAGAAATTTATACTTTTCCCGATGGTATTTATGGCAATCTTCCCCCCGCAATTAATTTCGGTACAGCCGATCGCCCCGTGGCAATTCGCACAATTCAGATTATTATTTTTCTGGTTTCAGCAGTTATGGTGGCTTTGCTAACTTATTGGGTTAATTTCACCAAAATGGGCAAAGCTTTACAAGCGGTAGCTGAAGATGTCACCACGGCCAGTTTGTTGGGTATCAATCCCGAAAAATTTATCGTGATTACCTTTTTTATCAGTGGTGCCTTGGCAGGTTTAGCAGGAACTTTAGTCGGTTCTAGTGTTAGTATCGCTGGCCCCTATTTCGGTATTGCTTTCGGATTAAAAGGTTTAGGAGTGATTGTTTTAGGGGGATTGGGAAGTATCCCCGGAGCAGTAATCGGTGGTTTATTATTGGGTATTGCCGAAGCTTTTGTTCCCGCAGAATATTCCGGTTATCGAGAGGCGATCGCTTTTGCTATTCTCTTTATTATGTTGTTAGTTCGTCCCCAGGGTTTACTAGGCAGAAAGTTAATTCAAAAAGTCTAAGTCGGTTTAATTGGCCCGGAGAAAAACTGTTTTTCCCGACAAGGAAGATTGATAGGCAGCGTATGCCACTTCTAGGGCATAAAGACTGGCTTGGGGAGTAACATAAAGAGGAACCCGATCGAACAGATAATCTAGCACCATGGCGGTATCTTTGGCAAAAAGACCGCGACGGGTTTCCACTTCTAAAGCTTGGCTACCTTCACTATTAATTAACTGCCCTGTTTCCCCTTCAAAAATTAAGCTGCCCCCCTCGCCATGAATAGTGAAAGTTCGCTCATTTTGCCAAAAAACTTCGCCTTTACCGTAGGTAACTTCAGCAATTAAGCCATTTTTAAATAATAACTGCGCCTCACACAAACAGGCCAGAAAATAATCGGATTCCGGGGCATTCCAATAACGACAATGACAGGATACGGACTCCACTTCTCCAAATAAATTAGTAAAGCGATGGATACGAGAAAGGGCAGCGATCAAAGGAAAACCGAATAAATCCCGATGAAATGTCCAGCGCCGGGGTGCCGGTCTGCCGGGGGCGATCGTGGTATAACGGGCTAGGTGGATATTGCCGAGGCTGGCTAAATACTGCTGTTGGGTTTGATGCAGTCCCCCCAAAAGTTCAATATGTTCGACGTGCAGTAATTTGTTCTCGGTTTCGGCTAGGGTGATTAATTCTGCTGCCGCTGCCGGGTGAAAAGCTAGGGGATACTCGACGATAACGTGCTTACCGAATTTTAAGGCAGTACGGGCGATCGAGGCATGGGCCTGATTAACGTTGGCAACGACAATCAGATCGAGATCGGGATGGCTGGCCAGGCTTACTGCCGAATCTAGGGTAGAAATTTGGTATTTTTGCGAGAAATTAGCGATCGATTCGGCACTATTACCGCTAACATACAAAAGCTGGGCGCGATCATCCGCTTGCAAGCTTTCAGCGCGACGTTGAGCGGCGAACCCTGTCCCAACTATACCAATTTTCAGGGGATGATTAGAAGTCATCGGGGGCATTCTGGCGACATTAATTATCGGGAAGTGGGGTGCGGGGTGTGGGGTGCGGGGAGATAGGGAGATAGGGGAATTTCAACTAATACCCCAAAACCCTAAAACCCCAACTCTCAACTCCTGAGTACTTTCTACAGCAATTCTGCCTTTCCTAGCTTTATCTTGGCAATTAACTGATCTATTATCTCAAAAATAGCACTCTAAAAGATGTGGGAGGGTGAATTCATTCATATTTTTAATGGGCAACGCCAATTTTTTGCTCCTGTTTAGGCCCCAGATCTTCTAAACCGCGATCGGTTGTCGGGGAGCATGACGACTAGGGGAAACCACCACGGGAGTTGGCGACACTGTACAGGTTAATTCTAGAGACTGTTCTAAACTAACCACCCGATTGAGTTGTTGCCATTCAGTACTAAAAGGAGGCATCGCTAGAGCGCAGGCTTTCCAATGAGCTTCGACGGGAACATCTAGTTGTTGACAAGTGCCACCGCGCCGACCTTGGGTTTGATAGTATCGGCAGTATCGACAGGAAGAGGTAAGAAAGTTTGCGGCTTGCATGGGTTGGCTTTAAAAGGAAGATGATTATAGGGAACTCAAGGGATGACTCTCTTTTCGCTCTGTGTAATATTGTCCTACCCTGTGCCAAGGGTATTTTCCTGACTACCACAGCTAGAACTGATATGCCATATAGTTTTTAGTGATCCCCAAAAAAAATTTTGTTTTTAGAATCTTTTAATAGTTACTTTGCAAAAAGCAGCACTGTCTCAAAACAGAGGAGTTAAACTCAGTTGTGGCCGAGGTTATTGGGTCTAGTATCAGCAATAACAGAACGGGGATCAAGCCTTAGCTCGATAGAATTGATGAATACAGGTTCAATTAAGACAGAAAAGATCGGCCAATTGATTCCTGACTCAAAACCACTCTTTCCACAATACTATAAAAAAATTGCATCTTTTACCCCGCCCGACTGGGCAAAACAAAAAGCACAACATTGCCAACGCTCAAGCTCTCCGGAGGGAGTGGGAGACTGACAACGAGGGCAAATTGGCCAGGATCGGGTTCTATGACGTATTTTCTGGCTCCAAGTCTCTAAAATGTCCGGTTGCTGGGGATTTTCTGGCGGTTTTTCTGGGGTGACATAGCTAGGATGATCTCTGAGGGAATTAGGCGCGATCGCTTCTAGCGGAATTAACTGACTATCCTGCTGCCAACGGGCAGCAGAAAAGCGGATATCGCTCAAGGGAGTCTCTAACTGACTATTAAGCCGTTTTAATAAGCTATAGCGTTGTAAAGACAATTCCTGTGCTAAAGCGGCGCTATTGGTAGCCACCGATAAAACCCCGCGACTCAGGGAAAAAGGCCGGGTTTGCTCAAGCAGACGGGGATTAATAATTTTTGGCCACAATTGCAGCACTTGATCATAGTGGCGATATTCTTCCCAACCCGCCTGTTGAGTAATAACCGCCAAAATTTTGTCAAGAGAATGTAAAGACATCTGGAAAATCTAGGGAATACCACGGTACACTAGGACGAAAAAACCCCCTAACTTTTCAGCATAACCTTTAATACCCTCATGAAATCCGATCGATCCCCATCCCCCCAAGATTCCCCTCTCTCGATCGTTCATCAACCCAGTTCAGCCATCGATCCCGCTCGGGAACCAGAATACCTAGAAGCTGCTGTCATTAACGTCTATCCCCAAGCTGAAGATCTCTTTTTTACCCCTTGGGGTATCCGGGCAATGGTGATCTTTTTAATTGCTAATAGTCTCCTCAGTCTCAATCAATGGTTAACCAATACTACCCCCACCCCGAGGAAAACTGAGAATTCCCCCCTCGAGCAGCGCCAAAATAACTCCCGCCACCTCGATCGATTGATAGCGATCGCTCGTCCGGTACAGAAAACTCCTCAAACCAGTCCGATCGTTAATATTCCCGCTCCTCCGGTTAAAACTAGCCCGATCGCTAACATTCCCGCCCCACCAGTGGTTCAGAGTCCCCCCACCGCTATCAATCTGACTAATGCCCTCTTACCCCCGAATCCGCCACCATCCCCAATGCCGGCCCATCAATTACCCGTCAGTAAGATCAAGCAATCTTTACCCGTCGCCCCCCCGAACCCCAGCACCCCGCCCGTATCTTCCCTAGTTTCTGCACCACCGCCACCACCGCCCCAAGTCACCCCCGCCCCCTCGACCGCGATCATTAACGAACGAATGTTGGAGGAATTGCGTCAAAGAGAAGAATCACCCGCTAATTTACCCTTTTTTCAACGGGAAAAAGCCCGTCGCTTGGCCAATCAAAACCGACAGGAGGCGGTGGAGTTAATGAAACAGTTACCGCCAGAATTACAAGCATCCCCTTCTCCCAGTAGTCCGGCACCTTCAGAAACAGCCGATCCCTCCCAGTCCCCCGTCCCTAGTTCTATCATTATTGATAGGAGCGGCACTTCGGTAAACTATTAGGGTTGGTATCGGGAGGACGGCAATGGGTTTGTTAGATCGCATGGGTCAAGCAATTCGCGCCCAAGTCAATAGTCTGATTCAGGAAAATCAAGATCCAGAAAAACTGCTGGAAAAGGCGATCTTGGCGATGGAAGGGGAATTGATGCAAATGCGACAAGCCCTGGCGGCAGCCGTCGCTACCCAGAAACGTACCGAGCGCCAACGACAACAACAGGAAAAAGCGGCCCAAACTTGGCACGAACGCGCCCAATTAGCCCTACATCACGGTAACGAGGAACTCGCCCGCCAAGCTCTCAGCCAATGGCAAACCTATCAAAGTCAGATCGCCCCCCTACAAACCTCCCTGCAACAACAGACGGCTATTATACAAAAGTTAAAGAAAGAACTCTTGACAATTGAACGCAAATATGCTGAGATGAAAGCACAAAAAAGCCTTTATGTGGCCAGATTGCGATCGGCGAGTGCCAGTCAAAAAGCCCAAGAAATTATGGGCAGTTTGAACAGCAGTCAGATGGGAACTATTTTCGAGAAATTAGAAGCAAAAGTCCTAGAAGCCGAATCCCAAGCCGATTTAATCGGGTATAAAGACCCCTTAGAGCGACAATTCCAAGATTTGGAGGGACAAAAACAAATTGAAGCGGAATTACTCAAGTTAAAACAAGAAAACTTGGATGGGTGATGTGGGAAGTGGGGTGTGGGGTGTGGGGTGTAGGGTCTGGGGTGTGGGGTGTGGGGAGAAAAAAGCTGTCTCCTGACTCTTGACTCCTAACTCCTATCCCCTATCCTAGCTCTCGTGGTTTATATTGGATAATAAGCCGTTAGGCAAGATAGGAAATTTTAAGAACAGTTAACTGATTTAGTACACACCGAGAGGAACAAGAGCGTCATGGGTTTATTCGATCGCCTTAGCCGAGTTGTCCGAGCTAACCTCAATGATATGGTGAGCAAGGCTGAAGATCCAGAAAAAATGCTGGAACAAGCTGTCAGTGATATGCAAGAGGATCTAGTACAGGTACGTCAAGCGGTCGCTAGAGCGATCGCCGAACAGCGACAAACGGAACAAAAATACAGCAAAGACCAGTCAGAAGCCAATAAATGGGAACAAAGAGCCAAATTAGCCCTTGCTAAAGGGGATGAAACTCTCGCCAGGGAAGCTCTTAAACGCAAGAAAGATTTCACGGAAACCGCCGCCATTCTCAAAAATCAACTGGATCAGCAAACGGTACAGGTAGATAGTCTGAGAAAAAACTTGATTGCGCTCGAAAGTAAGATTTCTGAGGCAAAAACCAAGAAAAATATGTTAGTAGCTCGCTCCAGAGCCGCAAAAGCTAACGAAGAACTCCAAAAAACCCTCGGCAGTATCAATACCAGTAGTTCCGTGGGTGCTTTTGAGCGCATGGAAGCAAAAGTTATCGAGTTAGAAGCCACTAGTCAAGCTTACGGTGAATTGGGTGGCATCGGCATCGAAAATCAATTCGCTGCACTAGAATCGGGTAGCGATGTGGATGATGAATTAGCACTGCTAAAAGCACAAATGTCCGGGGGAGCATTACCTGGTACAGCTTCTAGTCAACCCACTTTACCCCAAGCAACCACCGTCAGGGATTCGGCAGTGGATGCGGAATTAGAGGAATTGCGATCGAAGTTAAAAGAACTGTAAAACTTTGAGAGCGTCGAGACGTACTATCTACGGTACGTCTCTATTTATTGAGTTTGTTGTTGAGATAGGGAATATTAATTGCTAGTCATAAAGAAAAAACATCCCCCATCTTTTGCGGGTAAAGTGGCGATCAACTGTCATTGATCGCCCCTAACCTGAATTTTCACTCGCTTAAGGGTTTGGTTGATCTGGGTCAGAAAGTCGGTGTTTGTTGGCTTCTTCAATGGCTCTCCTTACTTTTTCTCCTCTTCTTTCCGCTTCTCTTACCTGTTGCTCTAATTCTGGAAAGCTATTTTGAGAAGAAATGCTGATAACATTTCGACCTGCTTCTACGGCTAAAAATCCCAGTCCCAAAATCAAGGCAATTCGGACGATAATGCTGTCAATTTTTCGTTTTTCGTTGTCGTTCATAGTTTTAGGCAAATTCTAAAGTATTGACTAAAAATTTAATCAGAGCAATCTTTTCTGGATCGGGCAATTGAGCGGCGACTCGGAATAATATCCGCTGCTTTTGCCTTCTCTAATTCTAAAACCGATTCTACATCTTCTAATTGGGCGGTTAATTCTGCGAGGCTAATATTCAAAAATTTAGCAATTTTGCCAATATTCTCGCGTTATGGGCAAGAATACCTGCGAAAACAGGTTCCCAATGCCTGAGTCGGTAGAGCCATCGCTCTGGCTAATTCCGATCTGAAAGAGTGGTTAGCTGCGTTGGTACGGCTAAAAGCACAAATGTTACTGGGTAACACTGCCCATCCACCCACCGTCAGGGATTCAGCAGTAGATGCAGAATTAGCGGAATTGCGATCGAAGTTAAAAGAACTGTAAAACTTTGAGATTGTCGAGACCTATTACAGCCTTTCTCATCAATATGAAGTATAACCTAAATTGGTATCTACGACTGAAAACTGACTACTGTTAAACTTTCCAGCGTTTCCCAGAACAAAAACTTTGTACCTCATCATTAGAAAAAAATTCCCAAACAATGGCGCTCAAAACCCTTTAATTCTGAAGATAATCCTAAGATTCAGCCCGAAAAAGAGCCAGAAAGGTGAGGATAGCTAGGATGGAAGTGAAAAGCAATTTTGACTCGAAATTATCCCAGGGGATTGATCGCATTTAACGAAACCCTTACCCTAACACCATAAGACAAGAGAAGGACTTATTAAGGAGAAACCCAGCCATGAAAATCGGCGTAATCAAAGAAAGTGACCAAGGCGAGGCGCGGGTGGCGCTAGTGCCGGATACCGTCGCCCGTTTAGTCAAGGCGGGATTTGAGGTAATTGTCGAAAATGGGGCGGGAATTAGCGCTAACTTTGCCGATAGTGCCTATAGTGCCGTGGGAGCCGCCCTGAGCGAAAACAGCGAATATATCTATGAAACTGCCGATATTATTCTCAAAGTCGTCCCTCCTAGCGATAGCGAGATCGATCGCCTGAAAAATGGTGGTATTCTCATCGGCTTTCTCGATCCCCTGCGGCAACCCCGGCGCATTGCCAAATTAGCCGAGCGCGGGATCACCGCTTTGAGCATGGAATTAATTCCCCGCAGTAGTCGCGCCCAGAGCATGGATGCCCTCTCCTCTCAGGCTAACCTCGCCGGTTACAAAGCGGTACTCCTCGCCGCCGTGCAGCTGCCGAAAATGTTCCCGATGATGACTACCGCCGCCGGGACGATCGCCCCAGCCAAAGTGCTGGTATTGGGGGCAGGAGTTGCCGGATTGCAAGCTTGCGCCACCGCCCGCCGTTTGGGGGCAGTGGTGGAGGCTTTTGATATTCGTCCCCAAGTCAAAGAAGAAGTGCAGAGTGTCGGGGCGAAATTTATTGAAATGCCCCTAGAAGAAGATACCGTCGCCGATAACGGTTATGCCAAAGAGGTTTCCCTTAGCACACAGGAGCGCATTTGTCAAGCCCTAACGGAACCAATTAAGCGGGCTGATGTGGTGATCACCACCGCCCAAGTACCGGGGAAACAGGCCCCGCTGCTAGTCACCAAAGAAATGATCGCCACCATGAAAGCGGGGTCGGTAATCGTTGATTTAGCGGCGGAACAGGGCGGAAATTGCGCCTACACCCAACCGGGACGAGAAATCATCGTTAATGGGGTAAAAATCGTCGGAGCCGTTAATCTTCCTGCCACAGTGGCCACCAATGCCAGCCAGATGTACGCCAAAAACCTGCAAATGCTGCTACAGCTTCTAGTCAGCAAAGAGGGCAGTTTAAACCTCGATTTTGCCGATGACATCATTGATAGTGCCTGTGTCACCCACGCCGGCGAAATCCGCAACCAACGCATTAAATCCGCCCTCAGTGAACAGTTATCCGCTTTTTAGCTATCAGGAGGCAGGAGGCAAAAGGCAAAAGGCAGAAGGCAGAAGGCAGAAGGCGCAGCTTTATTCTCCCCACACCCCACACCCCACACCCCACACCCCACACCCCACACCCCACACCCCACACCCTATCCCCTTTTTACTTAACCAATGACTGCCCAACTTTTAACCGCTTTAGTGGTATTTGTCCTCGCTTCCTTTGTCGGTTTCGAGGTAATCAATAAAGTCCCTCCCACTCTCCATACACCCCTGATGTCGGGAGCGAATGCAATTTCAGGTATCGCCGTTGTCGGTGCGCTCCTCATCGCCGGAGGCACGGATTGGCACCAATTAACCGTAATTTTAGGGTTAATTGCCGTTATTTTGGCGATGGTTAACGTGGTCGGTGGTTTTGTCGTTACCGATCGCATGCTGCAAATGTTCAAGAAAAAAGAGGCTAAATCATGAATAATGCCCTTACCACAGGGATCGAGTTGTCCTATCTACTTGCCGCCATTTTATTTATCATCGGTCTTAAACAATTATCTTCCCCCGCTACCGCCCGTCAAGGCAATTTTCTGGCTGCCATCGGGATGCTAATCGCCATTATTGCCACCTTAATCAATCAAGAAATCCTCAGCTATGGTTTAATCGCCGTGGCGTTAGTGATTGGCTCGATTATCGGCCTAGTTTCGGCGCAAAAAGTCCCGATGACAGCTATGCCCCAAATGGTGGGGATTTTTAACGGTTTAGGCGGTGCTGCCAGTGCTTTAATTGCCATTGGCGAATACTGGCGTTTACTGCAAAGTGGTGAAAATATTGCCTTTGACTCGATACTGATCGCTATTTTGGGTATATTGATCGGCGGTGTCACTTTTACCGGTAGTGTCCTCGCTTTTGCCAAATTACAGGAATTAATCAGTGGCGCGCCCGTAACTTTTCCTTTCCAACAACCCTTTAACATTCTCTTGCTACTCACCTTTTTAGGGGGTAGTGTCTATCTCTTTTTTGATCCCACCTCGATCGATGTTTTCCTGACCTTGGTGGCACTTTCCTTAATTTTCGGGGCTTTATTCGTGCTTCCCATCGGCGGCGGCGATATGCCCGTGGTTATCTCGCTCTTAAACTCTTTTTCGGGACTTGCCGCCAGCGTAGTCGGTTTTATCCTGATGAATAGTATGTTGATCATCGCCGGTGCTTTGGTGGGTGCGTCGGGGATTATCCTGACTCAGATCATGTGTAAAGCCATGAATAGATCCCTGGCTAGTGTACTATTTGGGGCATTTGGTACAGGTGCTAGTGCCGGGGGCGAAGCGAGCGCCACTTCTAGCCTTGATAAATCGGTTCATGCGATCGATTCAGAAGAAGGGGCAATGATGCTCGGTTATGCGCGTTCTGTGGTGATTGTACCCGGTTACGGCATGGCGGTGGCTCAAGCACAACACGCAGTGCGAGAATTGGCTGAACAGTTGGAAAAAAATGGCGTTGAGGTTAAATATGCTATTCACCCCGTGGCGGGAAGAATGCCAGGACACATGAATGTATTACTGGCCGAAGCTAATGTTCCCTATCCGCAACTCTACGATATGGATGATATTAATCCTGAGTTTGAGCGCGTCGATGTGGCCTTAATTATTGGGGCGAATGATGTGGTTAATCCCGCTGCCCGTCACGATAAAGCTAGTCCCATTTATGGAATGCCAATCCTCGACGTGGATAAGGCACAGCACACGATCGTGATTAAGCGCAGTATGCGATCGGGTTTTGCCGGGGTAGAAAACGAATTATTCTACAATCCCAAAACCTTTATGCTCTTTGGTAGCGCTCAAGATGTGGTTGCACAATTAGTATCACAAGTCAAGGATTTGTCATAATTCTTGACAAATAGGACGGGGTGAAAACCCCGTCTTTTTTTATCTGATTTTCCAGAGTTTAAAGATAATCCAGAACTAATTCCCCTTTGGTGACTTTTTCGGTAATTAAAGTTCTGACTAACTCTAATTCTTCTAGGGTCACTTTACCATCAGATCTCATAGCTAGGGCGATTCTTTCCCTTTCCCCTTGAGTGATCACGCCATCAACACTAGCCTGTTCGATAATAGCTCGCAACTTTTCTAGTTCCTGTTGTTCTTCGGCGGTTAATTCTACTTGATTAGGACGAGATATTTCCATAAAAATTTCTCCTTGAGTGATCAACACAAACTTGGTAATTTTTTCTAAGTAGTAGAACCCCTGGCAGTTATCCCCAGTCAGCATCAGCAATCAGGGACAATGATTTTAGCAAGAGCTAGACCTTGATTCTTGACAGGGAGCCACTAAACCTCAACAGATGATCGATGATAACTGATAGAGCTTACAGTATAGTGATTAATAGAAGCAATTTGCAAAGAATTATCGAGATAAAGAATGGATATTCGATCGACTGACACCTCGCTCCTTACTTGGACAGGAGATACTTTAGCCCTAGGTTTACCAGAAGGAGCCATCGAGATTGCAGGAGAATTGGCAGAATTAAACGATAAACTAGGGGGAAACCTAGGGGATCTCATCTCCGAGACGGAATTCGAAGGAAAATTAGGCAGCAGTGCGGCGACTCGTCTAGGTGGTGGTCCGATTCGCAAATTAATCCTGGTGGGATTGGGAAAAACTGCCGATTTCGACCTGCAAACCCTGCGTCTAGCGGCTGCTGCGATCGCTCGTCTGGCCAAACAACAAAAAAGCCAAGCTCTGGCCATCAGTTTACCGGTAGTTGGTGATCAGTCCGCCACCGCCGGAGCAATCACGGAAGGACTACTACTGGCCAATCATCAGGATACCCGCTTCAAGTCCACTAAGGAGGAAAAAGGAGCCAAATTAGCAACCGTCGAGTTATTGGGTTTAGGAGAGCAAACATCTGCGATCGCCAAAGCCGAGCAAATCTGTTCCGGGGTGATTCTGGCCAGAGAATTAGTCAATGCTCCCGCTAACACCGTTACCCCCCTGACCATGGCAGAAACCGCCGAGCAAATTGCCGCCGAATACGGATTAAGTCTCAAAATTCTGGAACAGGAAGAATGCGAAAGCTTGGGTATGGGAGCCTTCCTAGGAGTGGCCAAAGCCTCGGATATTCCCCCGAAATTCCTTCATTTAATCTATAAACCCCAAGGAACCCCGAAACGTAAACTAGCAATCGTCGGCAAAAGTTTAACCTTTGATTCCGGCGGTTTGAATATTAAAGGGGCCGGCAGTGGCATCGAAACCATGAAAATGGATATGGGGGGTGGTGCCGCCACCCTAGGCGCAGCCAAGGCGATCGCCCAATTACAGCCAGAAGTGGAAGTACACTTTATCTGTCCGGCTACAGAAAATATGATTAGTGGTCGCGCTATGCACCCTGGGGACATTTTAACCGCTTCTAATGGCAAAACTATTGAAGTCAATAACACCGATGCCGAGGGACGATTAACCCTGGCCGATGGCTTGGTTTTTGCGGAAAAATTAGAGGTGGATGCGATCGTAGATCTAGCCACTTTAACCGGGGCCTGTGTCATCGCTTTGGGGGACGATATCGCCGGTTTATGGAGTAGCGATGAGAGTCTCACTGTTCAACTCCAAGAGGCCGCTAAATTAGCCGGCGAAAAATTCTGGCCAATGCCCCTAGAAGAAAAATATTTCGAGGGGATGAAGTCTCAAATTGCCGATATGAAAAACACCGGCCCGCGCCCCGGCGGTTCCATTACAGCCGCTTTATTTTTGAAGCAATTCATTAATAATACTCCCTGGCTCCACCTAGATATCGCAGGACCGGTCTGGTCCGATAAAGAAAATGGCGTTAATAATTCCGGGGCCACCGGTTTTCCCGTCCGCACTCTAGTTAATTGGGTAATGGCCAATAATTAAGTTATCGGTAAGCAGTAAGCGGTATTAGGTGAGGAGTATTTTCACTGTTTACTGTTTACCGATCCCTGAAAAATCTGCCCCACCCCTCACCCCTATCTCAAGGTCGCGAGAGGACTCCCGTTAAACTGCGTAGCGGTTAACGGGAGATGAATCGCGACCAGAATGAAACTAACGCAGTAGCCTTTCCACTTTTGGGGAGTTTTGGTTCTCGACGTATTTTTTTAGTTGTTCGACAGTAACGTCGCCACAACTAGCCACGAAATAAGCTCCCGCCCAAAAATAGGGTTTGTTGTCGAAATACTTTGCCGCCAAATCCGGAAATTCTTGTCTAATTAAGCGACTACTAACTGTTTTAAGGTTAGCGATTAGTTTGGTCCATGATTGTAATTAGTTGATATACTAGGCAGTAAGTGTTACAATTTAACTATACATCACATCACGAAACTAACGACAGTGATAACGCTTACCTACCAGTACAAACTAAAGGTAAACAAGAAACAGGAACGAGAGATTGTCCACATTCTTGATGTTTGTAAGAGCGTTTATAATTACGCGCTCTCGGAACGGAAAGATTGGTTAAACTCTCGAAAGTGTCTTGCGGATCGCTGTTCGCTAGTTTCTGAGTACATAATTCCTGCGGATCAACCCTATCCAAATTACTTCGTTCAAGCTAAAAATCTAACGGAAGCTAAAAAAGTTTACCCGATATTAAAGACGGTTAACGCTCAAGTCTTACAGCAAGTTTTAAAAACTGTAGATAAAGCGTTTGACCAGATAAAATCGAAAGGCTTCGGCTTTCCTAGATTTAAGAAAAAGATGCGGAGTTTTGTTTTCCCCGCGCTCTCGAAAAATTTTCTAGGTGACGAATACTTAAATTTTCCACAATTGGGAAAAATTCGGATTAGGAAATCTAGGGAGTACCCGTCTGGGTTTGAGCCTAAACAAGCTCGAATTATCCAAAAAGCGTCGGGATTTTACGTTTTGGTTTCTTTCCAATCTACGGAATTAGTTCCCGATATGACAGTAGGGAAGACCTGTTTAGGAATTGACGCGGGAATTGAGAGTTTTGTCGCTACTTCACGGGGAGATTTAATCAAAGCCCCTCGATTTTTGTTGAAAGTACAGAGTAAGCTTAAATTGCTACAAAGACGCTTGAAACATCAAGTCAAAGGCTCGAACAATTGGTTGAAACTCCAAGATAAGATGGCGAGATTACACGAAAAAGTGTCTAATACTCGTAGAGATTGGCATTTTAAGTTAGCTCATTACTTTTGTGATCTTGCTGATAATATTTTCGTTGAAGATATTAACTTCGTTTCTTGGTCTAGAGGGATCGTTAGAAAACAATCTCTAGATTCGGGCATCGGTAGTTTTATTAACGAGATACTACCGTTTGTTGTTTGGAAACGGGGAAAATAAGTAGCTGGTTATAATTAAATTAAAAATGAATTTTAGGTTCGATCCCCCCTGCCCCCCTTGATAAGGGGGGTGCCGATAGGTGGGGGGATCTGATAACTTTTAACGCCTACCTACTTAGGGTTAGCTGAATAAATCTTAAAACCTTGTTGGGTAAGACTTTTAGACCTTTTGTCAATCAAAAAGTACCGGATATGGGAGTGATCGGGGGAAATTTAGGCACTTTTTCCCTGAAAATTAGGTAATTGGCCACCTCAAAACTGGTAAAACCCCACACCCCACACCCCACACCCCACACCCTGCCACCACCGAAAAACTTTTTCAGCAAACCCTACTTATTATCTTAAAGTCGATAAAAACGGAACTTCCCAGGATTGTCCTAATTGTGGTGCGATTACCGGCAAAAAAGCGTTATCGGAAAGAGTCCACCGGTGTGATTCTTGCGGCCACATTGAACCAAGAGATACGGCATCAGCGAAGGTAATCGAGAACCGAGGAAAAAATGCGGTCGGACTGACCGTGTTAGAAAACGCTCGCGGAGGCGATTTGACGGGGGGCGTTCAGTTAAACCTGTTTGATCTAGTCAAGAGCAGATGAACCAAGAATCCCCCGCTAAACCGCGCGAGCGGTTTAGCGGGGGAGAGTCAAGCTTCCACTAAACGAAAAGCCGCACCCAAACCGACAGCGATCTCATCGGGAGAAATTCTGCCATCATGGTTAATATCGATCGCATCAAATACCGCATCGGTTCCCGCCCATTCTTCCCGGGTGATGAAACCATCCCCATCATGATCATAGACTCGGAAAATATCTTCGGCGGCGTGTTCTAGGGTTGACTGACCTTCCAACTGGGTTAAACGTTGAATCAGCAATTGTTCTAATAATTCTAAAGCTTTGGTAAAACCTTGAATACCTTCCGTTAGTTTTTCGGAAGCCATGGCATCTTCGGCGTGCATTTTCTCAAAAGTAGCTTGATCCATGGCAATTTTGAGAATATCAAGGGTTGCGGCCTGTGCTGGATCGAGCTTACGGGGTAAATCGGCTTCTGTCTCTTGCAATTGTTCGAGCAGTTTCGGAGAAATGGTTAAAAGATCACAACCAGCTAACTCGCAAATTTCACCGATATTGCGGAAACTTGCCCCCATAACTTCGGTTTTATAGCCAAACTTTTTATAGTAGTTATAGATCTGGGTAACGGATTGGACTCCGGGATCTTCAGCGCCAACGTAGTCTTTACCGGTTTCTTTTTTATACCAATCGAGAATCCGACCGACAAAGGGAGAAATTAAGGTTACTCCCGCCTCCGCACAGGCGATCGCCTGATGGAAACCGAATAATAGGGTTAAATTACAGTGAATTCCCTCTTTTTCGAGGACTTCTGCGGCTTTAATCCCTTCCCAAGTCGAGGCAATTTTAATTAAGACTCTTTCTCTAGAGATACCCGCTTTTTCATACTGGGAAATTAGATAACGGGCCTTGTCGATGGTAGCTTGGGTATCGTAGGAAAGACGAGCATCCACTTCGGTCGAGACGCGGCCGGGGACGATTTGCAGGATTTGCAGACCAAAACCGATCGCTAGGCGATCAAAAGCCAATTTGGCCACATCTTCCGGGGTGGCCTGCTTTCCCAATTCTTTTCTGGCCGCTTGCAGGGTTTGATCGACAATCGGCCGATATGGGGGCATTTGGGCCGCGGCCGTAATCAGGGAGGGGTTAGTGGTGGTATCCTGGGGTGTAAAAGCTTCGATCGCTTGGATATCGCCAGTATCGGCAACAACCACTGTAAATTCCCGTAATTGTTCTAGTAGGGTTTTAGCCATAACTTCTCCAGATGCGTGTTAACGCAAGACTTTATCTGGATCTTAGCGATTCGATCGAGAGGAAGGGGAAAATTCCCGATTGATTTAATTCCCACCCACAGACCTTGGCAAAGTGGGGATAAGCGCAGCAATCTTTTGGCCACTCCTTGCCCAAAGTCCTCTATTTGTGATAGTATTAGTGATTGTGTCGATTTAATAAAAGGGAGTTTATGCCCAAGCTAAAAACGCGAAAGGCGGCGGCCAAACGATTCGAGGCCACGGGAAGCGGCAAAAAAATCAAACGTCGCAAAGCCTTCAAAAATCATCTACTCGATCATAAAAGTGCCGAACGCAAGCGCCGTCGTTTGTCCCAGATTACCTTGGTACACGAGCGCGACGAGAAGGAAGTGCGCTTAATGTTGCCCTATTTGTAAATTTTCCAGAAAAATTGTCTAAAGGATCATCATGTCTAGAGTAAAACGGGGGAATGTCGCCCGCAAGCGACGCAAAAAAGTTCTCAAATTAGCCAAAGGTTTTCGCGGTTCTCACTCGCGCTTATTCCGTACCGCTAACCAACAGGTAATGAAGGCCTTGCGGAATGCCTATAGAGACCGTCGCAAACGTAAACGCGATTTTCGTCGTCTTTGGATTACCCGCATTAATGCCGCTGCTCGTCAACAGGGCATCAGTTACAGCCAACTGACCGGACAATTAAAGAAAGCTAATATCCTCCTCAATCGGAAAATGTTGGCCCAATTAGCTGTCCTCGATCCCGTCGCTTTTGCTAAAGTGGTAGAACTAGCCAAAGGATAATTTAGCCCCGAGCATGACGGAAACTTGGCAAACGATTCAATTCCCCAGTTCAGAAAGTGCGATCGCTTTAGCGGGTCATCAAGAAGCTAACCTCAAATTGATAGCCAGGCAAACTGGGGCGAATTTAGTCCTCAGAGGCATGGAATTGCGGATTGCGGGGCAACCGACCCCGGTGGAGCGTGCCACAGCGATTGTGCGCTCCTTAAGTATTTTATGGCAAGAGGCCAAGTTAATCGCCGAAGCCGATATTATGACCGCTATCCATGCCCTCGATACGGGGCGTTCTAGCGAGTATAAAGAACTACAGCAGGATATTCTCGCTCGTACCCGTCGCGGGGAGCTAATTCGGGCAAAAACCTTCCGTCAGCGTCAATATATCCAAGCGATTCAAAGTCACGATATCACCTTTTGTATTGGACCTGCTGGCACGGGGAAAACCTTTTTAGCCGCCGTTTTGGCCGTACAAGCTCTATTAGAAGATAAAGTAGAACGGATTATCCTCACCCGGCCGGCCGTGGAAGCGGGGGAAAAATTAGGCTTTCTCCCGGGGGATTTACAGCAAAAAGTCGATCCTTTTTTGCGTCCCCTCTACGATGCTTTATACGAATTTATCGAAGCGGCCAAAATTCCCGACCTGATGGAACGGGGTAAAATCGAAATCGCACCCTTAGCTTATATGCGGGGACGAACCCTAGCTAATGCTTTTGTGATCGTTGATGAGGCCCAAAATACCACCCCAGCACAGTTAAAAATGGTCTTAACTCGCTTGGGATTCGGTTCGCGCATGGTAGTAACCGGAGATGTCACCCAAACCGATTTACCGCAACAACAGGAATCGGGGTTAATTGCCGCTCAAAAAATCCTCAAATCAGTAGAAGGGATTGCTTTTTGTTACCTATCCCGGGCCGATGTGGTGCGTCATCCCTTAGTACAAAAAATCGTCTCAGCCTACGAACAGCACGAAAAATAACCGATTGTTGAGATAGTCGCTCTTGTACTCTTGCGAGAGAGTATAGAATTAGGGTCTGTTGAAAAAGTTTGTTGGTGGGGGCAGGGTGTGGGGTGTAGGGTGTAGGGTGTAGGGTTTTACCCATTTTCAGGCGGTCAATTACCTAATTTTCAGGGAAAAAGTGCCTAAATTTCCCCCCGATCACTCCCATATCCGGTACTTTTTGATTGACAAAAGGTCTAAAAGTCTTATCCAACAAGGTTTTTAGCTTTATTCAGCAAGCCCGAATTAGGTTAATTTAACGCGATGTGCAACTAAAAACGACAGAATCAGGGTTCCAGAGGATACTTTATCTCTGCTGATTTCTGAAAGCCTTGTTGTAAATCAAGACTAAAAATATAGTTGCACACCGAGTTTAATTTAGCTTTTTCCCCTTAAACTAAAACCGACAAAGACGTAGTTTAAAGCGTTTCGGTATCCCCAAACCTCAAGGAATTGATAACGCTGCCATCCTTTCACCGAGCCAGTCTGAAAAGCTCTTAGGGTGTATAGTTGATTAGCCCAGTTGTGATCGTTTGGTGTAGCATGGTGAACACAGTGCGCCCCTAGGCTAACTGGAAGGATGATTAGCCGAATAAAGACTGCTCCCACTAATTCCGTGGACCATTTTAACCACTCTAACCAGTGGTCCGAGTGCGGAGGATAAGCACCCAAATATAGGGCAAAAGATTTACCAATTACCTGAGATTTAGCTCCCTCATTCTCATCGGCTTCATAGGCCCAATTATGCTCCGGTAGCTGTTGCAAGAGTGCGGCCGCATAGGTTCCGAGTTGGGTAAATACCGCCCAGAGTAAGCAGATTAAACAAGAATGGGTTAAACCCGCACAAATAGAGGCCAAGAAAAGCACAATCAGGGTAGCTATTTGATAGTTAATGGGGGCTTTAAGGAGATTAGTCAGACGAGCAAGGAAGGTTTCTCCGTAAAACTTGGGAGAGAGTAATAACTTGCCCAAATTTTGCCAATAGAAGGCCTCTTCTTGGCCAAATTCAAAACCTAACTCTTCTACTAGGTAGGGGGTATTCCCCTTGTCATTCATGGTAGCTAGGTTTTTCGGCGGGTGGTGAATTAATAGGTGATCTTTTTTGAACAATGGAAAGGGCTTTTTCCCGGTAATTAAGGTAAGTAAACAACCTAAAAGATGGTTATAAGTGGGATATTGAGGGAAAAAAGCATTATGGGCGCAAAAGTGGGCTATTTCCTGCAATTGAGCCGCTCCAGCTACGGATAACACCCATACTAGGGGTATTAATTGCCAGTGGCTAAGAGCGATCGCTAATCCTCCTATATACTGGAGTATGCCATAGAGTAATTCTAAGGAGGGCGTGCTTTTCCAGAGAGGGGGGGTAAGGTAGTAGCCTGTTAGCCAGTCAAAGAAAGCTTGTACGAGACGATTATCGCTGAGTTGGAGCATCCCTAGGCGTGGATTATCCCTTAAAGCCGATGCTTGTGTTGGGGTGGGTTTTTTCAGTATCATGGCAGTAGAAAATAAGTTGTACTGTCCTGAAAATGGTTAAATAACCAAATTCAGGCGGTTTTATTAGCTGTGCAGCTGTTCGATTTCTCGGTAGTGCTGGACTAATTGCCCATCACTAAAAAACGGCTTTGGAGAGATTTCTATCTCGATGGCGAGATTAATTACCCAAGCTTCTTTGGGTACATACCCCAAGCGATTTTTTAGCCTCTGGGTTAGTGATTTAATCTGATCAGTTGATAAATACATAGGCTTAATTCCTCTGTTTTTTTTCATAATAAACTTGCAAAATAGAGGAATAGGTAGCATTTTGATCGTCTTTTTTAAAATCTCCAAGGATCTTTTTGCGTGCTTTTCAGTGGCTAAAATGATCTTTTTAGCTTTCTCAAGGATCTTTTTGTTACAAACCGATCTTTTTGTTACAAACCGTTGCTAGTGCCTAGACAGACTTAAGTAGCTGGTTATAATTAAATTAAAAATGGATTTTAGGTTCGATCCCCCCTGCCCCCCTTGATAAGGGGGGTGCCGATCCCCCCTTAGTCCCCCCTTTAATCCCCCCTTGTTAAGGGGGGCATCTGACAATTTTTAACGCCTAGACAGACTTATTGGCTCTTGCTTGGGAGTCCTGTGTGTGATAGGATTAGCTTTGAGTTACTTATCACTACAACTGTCTAAATTATGACTAAGGAAGAGTTGAAGGAAGAGTTTGTGGATAATGTCCGAGAATTGTTGCGCGAGGGAAAACAGAACCCAACTCTAAGTGAATTAGAATTAAAAGGTATTAAAGGATGTTATGAGGGATTAAATTATCGAAAAATTTTCAGTGATAGTGGTTACACTAATGAACATTGTAGAAGAAAAATGTCAGAAGATTTTTTTGAGAAAATCACCAACGCCTTTAATCATGTAACAGGAGAAAATAGAGAAAAAATACATAAAAACCAATTCGTCCCACTGATTACAGAATATATTAACTTAAAAAATAAATCGCAAATCATTAATAAGATTAACGTAGAGAATAATGATAAGATTAAAATCTTTGAAAAGTTAAATAATGAATTAAAGATAAAAAGACCGATGACTGCTGCTATAATCAAATCCTATTTATCTGATGATCCTAAAATACAAAATAGTAACCTTAAGGAATTGATTGAGAAGATTAAAGATTATGAAGAAAGTTTTTTGTTTAGCTTACTACATAACTTAGCTTATGATCAACGCCTTGATGATCCATTAATTCAATTAATTTTTGAGCAAACGGTCAATGATTTAAAAATGCAGACAAATATTAGTGACCTTGATTATGAGCAATTAACAAGCACACAATTGGAGCGGATTGAATTACCGAAGGAAGGGTTAGAAGCCTATTTAATTATAAAGGTGGACAGTAGCAAAAACATTCGGTATAAGAATATTACGACTATTGAAAATATCGAAAAACATCTAATACGAGCTTGGTTTTGGCGATTAAATCCTAACAACATTCAAAACAAAGATATTAAGCATATACCCCTGTATGATCATAACCATACTTTAACCCATATTATTAATGACTGTCGAGAACGGAGTGAAGAAATAACGTCCGTTGAGTTCTTCGCCGATGAAAAGCTATTATCTAGTGATTTTGAATCTTGGGAGTATAAAAGTGAATTTAAACCAAATACTAAACTAAAAGAAAATTACTTTGTTAATAGTCGTCTTTCAGCAAGGTCTTGTATAGACAAAACTTCTGACCCATACAAAAAATGGATAAAAAAATGGGAGAAATTACAAAATGAAGCAATAATCGTAGAAGACATACAAGATAATGACTGTAAACATCACTGCCGCCGACAAGAAAATTTAACCCTATGGATTAATCTTTGTGATTGTCAACAAAGTCATGAAGAAATGCTTATAGAAATAGCATCAGAAGGCATACCTTTAGCCCTTTGGTCACGCCGTTATAATTTATCGCCAACTCACAAAGATGAAATTAATGCCCTAGTTAGCAATCAACCCATCACCGAACTGCCAAAACTAATACATAAGGCAAGAAATCCACCTGAAAAACAGGAATCCCAATCTGACTATTTCGGGCATCATTTATCATTACTTCTAGAAGACCCTAATCGGATGCCCCCCTTCCACTACTTAACATCTCAGCACCTAGGTTAACTAACTATGAGTTCATGGAAAATCTTTCAAGGCAATCATGAAAAACGCTCAAGGGATAAGATTCCCTGGCCAAAAATCCCACCTTGGCGAAGCTTCGCCACCAACAAATCCGAGGAGCGGGGAAAACAACTCATAGTTAACCCTAAAACCATCGAAACCGTAAACGCAGCCATTCACCTACGCCGGCCTATTTTAGTCACAGGGAAACCGGGTACAGGGAAAACCTCCCTAGCCTACGCAATCGCCTACGAATTAGACTTAGGAGAAGTATTAGTCTGGCCAATTAATACCCGCACCACCCTACAAGAGGGATTATACTACTACGACGCGATCGCACGTTTGCAAGATTACCAACTAGAAGAAAAAAAAGACATAGGGCAGTATATCCGCTTGGGTCCCTTGGGGACAGCCCTCTGTCCGAGAAATTATCCCCGGGTACTGCTTATCGATGAGATAGATAAAAGTGACATCGACTTACCCAACGACCTCTTAAACCTTTTTGAAGAGGGAAGATTTGAAATCACCGAACTTTCCCGACTCGCGAAAGATACCGAAAACGAACCAATACCAGTACAAACCCATGACGGTGAATGGGAATCCATCCCCCAAGGTAAGGTAAGCTGCCAACAGTTCCCCATAGTGATTATGACGAGCAACGGCGAGAGGGATTTTCCCCTACCCTTTAAACGTAGATGTCTGCTCTTAGAAATTCCCGACCCCACCCCAGAGGAACTAAAAAAGATAGTAAAAAGCCATTTTGATTATAAAGAAGCCAGTCCCGAAAGTAAAAAAATAGAAGCAGCGATCGCAGAATATGTTAAAAAACGAGAAAAAGGGGAACTAGCAACGGACCAGCTTTTAAACGCCGTCTTTATGAGCATGGGCGAAAATAAACCCACAGGTGCAGAATTAAAGTCCCTTACCAACCTACTATTTACCTATCTCACCGACACAGGCAATACATGACCCAAACCCTTCCCACACCAGAACTGATTGATAAATTTATCACCTTTGTCAAGGGCAGGGGATGGGACCTAGACAGTTACCAGATAGCTGATAGTTTATGGTGGTATGTTCTCACCCAAGAAGAGGAAGGAAAACCCCAAACCCCTACAGAGCCTAGGGAAGAAAAGAAAGAAACCCCTCCCGCTAAAACCCCCCCCCAGGAGAGGAACAACGAAACCCAAGAGCCAGCAGCCCCATCCGATGAAGTTCCCTTAATACGCGAGACAGAAGCACAAAAACAGCCTGAGAAGATAGGCGCAGACACCCTACCCATTAGCATCCCCGATGCCAAATTCTGGCGAGAAACCCTAAAATTAGGGCGGGCAGTGCGTCCCCTCATCCAAAAGATAGACTCAGCCACCCAAAGACAAATAAACCTAAACAGCACCGTACAGAAATCGGCCGAGTATAGCATCGGCAAGAAAGATGGCAGTTTAGCCCTAATACCCGTTTACCAAGCCAAAAAAGTCCGTTCCCTAGAGGTAGTTTTACTGATTGAAGAATGGGCCTCCATGGTCTTTTGGAAAGAAATGGCCGGGGAAATCCGCGATTGGCTAGAACAAATCGGGGCCTTTCGGGATGTCAAACTCTACCGCATCGGATGGGACGAAGACAGGCAAAATTTAGCCATCCGTACCTACTCTAACGATACTTGCTCAATTCACCCAAAAGATCTCATCCATCCTCGCGGCGAAAGACTTATCCTCTTCTACAGTGATTGTACTTCCCCAGACTGGTATCAAGGACGCTATAACCAAGCTCTTCAGGACTGGGGAAAACACCAAATCGTCACCCTGCTTTCTCCCTTCCCCGAAGCAATGTGGGAAAGAACCGCCCTTAGTCGAGGTTGGTTCGTCTCCCTAGTCAACCAAACCCCCCGAAAACCTTCACAAAACTGGAGATTTACCTCTATCCCCCTGCTGCTACAAATTGAGAAGGAAGAGGAAAATCAACATATTCTCAGAGAAACAATCCAAAAAACCTACTTTCCCCTACCCACCATCTCCCTAACCCCTTCATCCTTAAAAGCTTGGGCGCTCGTTGTCAGTGGTGACAGCAACGCCACCTGTGCGGGGGTACTACTAGAAAAATCCCCCCAAAACAGAGAAATACCCGCAACTATTTCTCCGAAGATGTCTAGGAAACAAGCTCTAGAACTATTCGCCAGTACCGCCTCACCTCTAGCTTGGGAATTACTGAAAAAATTAGCCGCAGCCCCGGTAAATCTTCCCATCATCCGTCTTATCCAAAGCCAACTTTTAAGCGCCTCTAACCCCCTAAACATAGCAGAAGTCATCCTTAGCGGTTTTCTCAAAGTCTATCTAGGAGGGGAACCAGTGAAGTGGGACAAAGGAGGTAAATTTAACTTTCATACTCCCCCCAACAGCCTAGATTTTGAATTTGATGATGAGGTGAGAGAGCTTCTGCTCACTGAACTAGGGAATAGCCGCGCCTTAGAGGTAATTTTTGTCCTCTCGGAATACATCGCCCAAAAACTTAACCTGAGTACCACCACCTTTTTTGGTCTTATTCTTACCAATCCCCAAGTTCTCCTCGGCAAAGAAGCAGCTAATCTAGTTCGCGCCTTTGCCAAGGTGTCTGCTAAGGTTTTCCAAAAGCTAGGGGAAGCAAAGTACCAAGAAATTAGCCAAAAGCTGCAATCTATGGTTGACTCACCTCCACCCCCACCGGTTGAGGAAAAGTGGCTGAGGAAATATAAAACCGTAACCATAGCTAAGGTAAAAGAGCTTACGCGAGGAGAGGAAATATTGTTTCAACTGCTCAAGGATAGACTTAAGGATTTCAGCGTAGAAGATGGGGAACTGTATCAGCGTCTTCGTTTAACCCCTGAGCAGCTTAAAATTTTGGCAAGCGAAGAAATAACCGCCGAGACAATGCCAGTCCAGTTTAGGGAAGTCTTGGATAACACAGAAGAAGAAATCATCACCCAGAAATTTAACCTAACCCTGTTCAAGTCTGAAACCGTCTTTGTGGATGAGAGGGGACAAATTACCGCTAAAGAACCCGTGAGAGCCTTCTACTTTGAAGAAAATCCCCCCAGCTTAAAAATGCTCTATATTCCTTCGGGGGAGTTTTGGATGGGAACCGAAGCGGAGGAAATAGCGCGGCTACTGAAAAAATACAATGGGGATTGGTTCCAACGAGAATCCCCCAGACATTTAGTAAAAATCGCTCCGTTTTACCTAAGTCAAACTCCGATTACCCAAGCTCAATGGTTATATATTGCCCAAAGGGAAGATTTAAAAGTAGAGCGAGATTTAAACCCAGAGCCATCGCGGTTTAAAGGCAGCACAAACCCCGTTGAAAAAGTATCTTGGTTAGATGCCGTAGAATTTTGCCAAAGGCTCTCTAAAATGACCAAGAAACAGTATCGGCTGCCCAGTGAGGCGGAATGGGAGTATGCTTGTCGTGCTGGAACCACCACCCCCTTCCACTTCGGAGCAACCCTCACCTCAAATTTAGCTAACTACGATGCTACTAGGAAAGGCTTTGCTGAGCAACCAGCAGGAGAATATCGCCAGCAAACCACCCCAGTGGGGCAATTTCCCCCCAATGGTTTTGGTTTGTATGATATGCACGGCAATGTCTGGGAGTGGTGTCAGGATGACTTCTGGGAAAATTATCAAGGCGCACCTAGGAATGGTAGTGCTTGGCAAGAAAAGAGCAAAAAACAGCAAAATCAGGCAAATAAAGCTCTGCGGGGCGGTTCTTGGTACAACTATCCAGATTACTGCCGTTCTGCTTACCGCAACTTCAGCAGCCGCTGCGTCAGCTTCTACGACTTCGGTTTTCGGGTGGTGTGCGGTGCTGGGAGGACTTTGTAACCCTTTTTCTCTTTTTTCCCTTTTTTCCCTTTTTCTCTTTTTCGATTTTTTTGAACAAATGTACTATATGAGGTTGGCTGATCAGTAGCTGGTTATAATTAAATTGAAGACGGGTTTTAGGTTTTCCCCTTATCAAGGTAGGGTTGATTCATGAATCAACCCTACAATCAAACCTAGAATCAACCCTACAATCAAACCTAGAATCAAACCTATCAACCCTACAATCAACCCTACAATCAATTAATCCTAGGATTCATCATGTACCAAATCACTCTTTCCCTACCCGATGAAACCGCTCTCGCTTTACATCTCACCCCAGAACAACTAGCACAGGAAATCTCTCTTCTTGCTGCCATTAAACTTTATGAATTGGGAAAACTTTCCTCTGGCACTGCTGCCAACTTAGCAGGTATTCCGCGAGTTGTTTTTCTCTCTAAACTTGCAGACTATGGAGTTGATACCTTCCGACTCAAGGAAGCAGAATTAATCGAGGATCTGGCTAATGCCTAACGTCATGCCGATACATCACCGATTCAATACCTCTATCAGACTAACTTACTTGACTTACTACCGAACTTTTACGGACAGATAATTATTCCTTTTTCAGTAGCTCAAGAGTTAGCCGTTGGAAAAGCTTCTGGAATCTCTTTACCTGATATAACCTCCTTAAGTTGGATAATTATTCAACAAGCAAAATCAGTTTCTCTTTTACCCCTTGTCACTGATTTAGGAAAAGGAGAAAGAGAAGTATTAGCTTTAGCAATAGAAATTACCGATTCTCTCGCTTTACTTGATGATGGTTTGGCGAGACGATATGCAAATTTATTAGGAATAAAACTCACTGGCACAATGGGAATATTATTAAAGGCTAAACAAAATGGTTATATACACCGTATTGAGCCAATTCTTAATCAACTAGAATTGCTGAAGTTTCGCTTAGATGCCACTACTCGTACTTCTGTGTTAAAATTAGCTGGTGAAGGATAGAGTATAAAATCAATTTTTAATTTAATTATAATCACTTACTTAGGGCTTGCTGAAAAAGTACGGGCGAAGCATTCGGATAGAAAATCTACGGTTTCACCGATAGGTTATTACCCGAATGCTTCGCCCCTACAGGACGCGGGCCGATACAGAACACTAAAACCCTTACCTCGTCTATATTTCACATTTATTCAGCAAACCCTACTTATGCCTACAATAATCATCCAAAAGACCCAAAAACGTCTTTTAATCTATAGAGAAAAACTCACCGATGACCTAGACATAGAATTAGTCAAAATACCATCGGGAACCTTTACAATGGGTTCTTCAGAACAAGAAAGTGGTAATACAAGTGAAAAGCCGCAACACAACGTCACCCTGAAAAACTTCTTGATGGGTATTTATCCCATTACCCAAGCTCAATGGTTATATATTGCCCAAAGAGAAGATTTAAAAGTAGAGCAAGATTTAGAACCAGAGCCATCGCATTTTAAAGGCAGCACAAACCCCGTTGAAATGGTAAGTTGGTTAGATGCCGTAGAATTTTGCCAAAGGCTCTCTAAATTAAGTAAAAGAAAATATAGGCTACCAACGGAAGCTGAGTGGGAGTACGCTTGTCGAGCGCAAACCAAACCCTTAAATCTCCACAAAGGAGAAACCTACCCCCCCTACCACTTTGGGGAAATTCTTACCCCAGATTTAGCCAACTATTATAATAACAATCTCCAAAAAACCACCCCTGTTGGGCAATTCTACGCCAACGACTTTGGTTTATATGATATGCACGGAAATGTCTGGGAGTGGTGTCAAGATGATTGGCGCGAAAACTATGAGGAGATAAAAAAGAGCAAAAAACAGCAAAATCAGGCATATAAAGCTCTGCGGGGCGGTTCCTGGGGCAGCAATCCTTATGACTGCCGTTCCGCGATTCGCAGCATCAGCTTCCGCCGCGTCGACCGCGACGACTATATCGGTTTTCGGGTAGTCTGCGTATTCGGGAGGACTTTGTAACCCTTTTTCTCTTTTTTCCCTTTTTACCCTTTTTCGATTTTTTTGAGCAGATGTACTATATGTGTACTATAAAGGATTGAGAGAATTATCATGAGTAGAAAAAGGGTTTCTCCGAGAAACCCTTTTTCTGTGGGGTATAAATTGCTTGTTGAGACGAGACAAGAGGCAACAGTAAAGGGATTGGGGGAAGTTCAACTAATCTAAGAATAAGCGGTTTAAATGCGTCTTAGCTTACATCAACAGCTGCTCAGTTATTAGTATTCTCCCCCATCATTTTTTTTCTGGTCTAAAAGATGATTATAGATCACACTTTTGAGAGATTGCCAAAAAGGAACTAATAAAATATTCAGAAGTAAGAAAATAGTAGTCAGACCATAGGGAAACATCGCCATTTGTTGTAAAAAAAGAGGATTTTCCGTGAGCGTTTGCCAGTCCTCCGAAGAATTGAACCAAAAGGGAATTGAAGCCAAAGCTACTGACAGAATATAAACTGGAATAATTAATAAACTGGCAATAAATATCACTCCCACAATTCTCCAAGCCGAGTTTTTAGTTAAATGCCAACCTCTCTTGATTGCTTGCCAACTGCCTAAATTATCTTCAATTACTAAGGGCAATTCGGCAATGCAAATGCGAGCAGATAACCAAAGAAAGAAAACAGGAAGACAGAAAGAAGCCAGTAAAATAAGCAATACACCAAGGATGGGGATAAAACTGACTAGCACCAGAGACAGCGTTATCGGCAAGATTATTGCCGCTCCCAACAAACCGAGCAAAACCTGCATCCACCACAAGCGCCACATTTTCGGCTTAACTTTTTTTTCCGCTTGTCCGGCAGTTTCTGGCTGATAAATAATGTCTTGAAAAGCTAATCGTGAGATAACCGCATTATTGAAAAGAGACTTAGCAGCCGAGAAAATTTGTACTGGGAAAAGAAATAAACGTAAACCAATATCGCTGCCTTCTTCGGGGGTAATTGTTTGATAAAGTAATTGACTGAGAATTAATTGCAAAATTAAGGGAAGAAGCGACCACAAACAGGCGCGGACAGCAAAGAATACATAAGTTGGGAAGCGATCACGATAAAGACGGAAGGCAGTATTAATGGTATTTCCAATAGTTAAAGGCTCGATGGAATTGTTAGTCACGGTGGGACTCCTTACAGAATGCCACCACTATATTAGGTTAGGTAACGAATCACAGCTAAAAAACTTCCAATTTAATCAATATTTCCAGCTAAGACAACAATTTTGCTAAAGTGGTAGAATTTGGCCAACGATTCAATTCCCCAGTGGAGAAAGGGCGATCGCATTAATGGTCTTAACTCCCTTGGAATTCGGTTCGCGCATGGTAGTAACCGGAGATGTCACCCAAACCGATTCACCGCAACAACAAGAATCGGGGTTAATTGCCGCTCAAAAAATCCTAAAATCAGTAGAAGGGATCGCTTTTTCTTACCTATCGCGGGCCGATGTGGTGCGTCATCCCTTGGTACAAAAAATCGTCTCAGCCTAGGAACAGCACGAAAAATAACAGATTATGGATATTAAAAATGGTTTCGTCGATGCGGTGGGTAATACTCCCCTAATTCGTCTCAATAGTTTTAGCGAGGAAACCGGCTGCGAGATTCTCGGTAAGGCCGAATTTCTTAACCCCGGTGGTTCGGTCAAGGATCGGGCCGCTTTATATATTATTCAAGAAGCGGAAAAAGCCGGTACTCTCCAACCGGGGGGAACCGTTGTCGAAGGAACCGCCGGCAATACTGGCATCGGTTTGGCCCATATCTGCAATGCTAAAGGTTATAAATGCCTGATTATCATTCCCGATACCCAATCCCAAGAGAAAATCGACCTATTGAGAACATTGGGTGCAGAAGTGCGTACTGTTCCCGCGGTTCCCTACCGAGATGCCAATAATTACGTTAAATTATCGGGGAGATTGGCCAGTGAGATGGAAAATGCTATCTGGGCCAATCAATTCGATAATCTGGCTAATCGTCGCGCTCACTACGAAACCACCGGCCGGGAAATCTGGGAACAAACCGACGGTAAAATTGACGCTTGGGTGGCTGCCACGGGAACCGGGGGAACCTACGCGGGGGTGGCGATGTTTTTAAAAGACCAAAATCCCCAGGTGCGCTGCCTGGTGGCGGATCCGATGGGTAGCGGTTTATATAGTTATGTGAAAACCGGGACAATTACCCTGGAAGGTAGTTCAATTACCGAAGGGATTGGTAATAGTCGTATTACGGCTAATATGGAAGGCGCACCCATAGATGATGCCATTCAAATTGATGATCCCACTGCCATCAAAGTTGTTTATCAACTATTACAAAAAGATGGTTTATTTATGGGGGGTTCTGTGGGTATTAATGTCGGTGCTGCCGTGGCTTTGGCTAAACAAATGGGACCGGGCCACACCATAGTTACTGTTCTTTGTGATGGTGGGTCCCGTTATCAATCTCGTTTATATAATCCTCAATGGTTGGCTGAGAAAGGATTGGCTTAAATTCTTGTTAGGGTTAAGTCATCTGTCAGCTAGATTAAGGTGATGAACCCGGAATTTTACAGGAAAATCAGAAATTATCGGCTCATAAATTAGTGGAGATCATGGTAGCGGTAGGGCAACAATTAGAGAAGGCAGCAGGGGAAAATGAGGCGCAATGTTTGGCAAGCACTTGAGACAAGATAGACAATAATACTGATAACTATCATTATTAGGAGAATCATCAGATGTCAGTTACTATTGAACAAGACCTCAAAGAAATTTTAGGTTCAATTAATCAGAAGTTAGATAATCTGCAAAAAGATGTTATGGATATTAAAATAGTACAGGCAAGATTAGAGGAAAAAGTCGATAGTTTAGAAAAAGATATTGAAGGAGTAAAAGAAGATACAAAAGAATTAAAAGGCTCTCAGAAAGCCCAGATTTGGACGTTAATCGGCATCTTGGGAACAGCTTTAATAGGAACAGTTATTCGCTATATTATTCTCCCTTTTCCTCAATCATAATTAAGACAATGAATTTGGAACCGCCTTTTGCAACAGTTATTCCTCAATTACAGAAAATCACTGTAGGGGTGAAGCATTTGGGCATAACTTATCGCTGAAATCCTAGATTTTTTATCCGAATGCTTCGCCCCTACCCATCAATTTCCCATCTACCACGCACCACGCCACCACGCCCAACCTACAACCTAACCTAACCTACGGCTGATTGAGCAGAATCAGGCAGTTTAGGTGATGGCACGTTTTTAGGCAGATGAATTGCATCATTCAACCTTTATTTTATCTCAGAGAATAAAGAGCGTAGGTTGGGTTGAACGATAGTGAAACCCAACACTTTTAAATAATTGGGTTGGGTTTCGTTCCTCAAACCAGCCTACTTAGGGCTTGCTGAATAAATCTAAAAACCTTGTTGGATAAGGCTTTTAGACTTTTTTGACCTCAAAAAGTGCCGACCATTGGAGGGATCGGGGGTAAAATTCAGGTACTTTTTCCCTGAAAATTAGGTAACTGACTAC
>NZ_JAPZRB010000284.1:0-5759 GCF_027531105.1 Microcystis sp. LE18-22.4A | reverse complement strand
AGTATAAACTTTCAAAGCTTCCTGGCAAGCAGCGATAGCCCTTTCTAAATTGTCGGCTTTCTCTCCTCTGATTCTGTTAATGTAAGCTAAAGCGAGATTATTCTGTGTCCCTGCCCAATCTTGGGGAAATGCGTCAAAAGTATAAACTTTCAAAGCTTCCTTGTAAGCAGCGATAGCCCTTTCTAAATTCTCCGCTTTCTCTCCTCTGATTCTGTCAATGTAAGCTAAAGCGAGACTATACTGTGTCATTGCCCATTCTTGGGGAAATGCCTCAAAAGTACTCACTTTCAAAGCTTCCTGGTAAGCGGCGATCGCCTTTTCTAAATTCTCGGCTTTCTCCCCTCTGATTCTGTAACTGTAAGCAGTAGCGAGATTATGCTGTGTCAATGCCCAATCTTGGGGAAATGCGTCAAAAGTATAAACTTTCAAGGCTTCTTGGTAAGCGGTGATCGCCCTTTCTAAATTGTCGGCTTTCTCTCCTCTGATTCTGTTACGGTAAGCAATAGCGAGACTAAACTGTGTCAATGCCCATTCTTGGGGAAATGCTTCAAAAGTGAAGATAGTTAAGGCTATTTCATAACCCGTGATGGCAATTTCTTTGTGGGTGGTGATGTCACCGAGAGGAAATTGACAGATTAAGTTACTGAAATTGCCAATATATACAGCGATAAAATAGGCTTGTTCTGGCGTGGCTTGCGTTAATGTATTTCTCGCCCAACTATCTAGGATTCTCGCTAAATTATCATCCAATTTATCCAGATTTTGCGCCCAGACGGGATATATTAATTGAGGATTAGGATTTTCAGAGATTTTTTGTAATGTCTCGATTAAGAAATTGAGATAGTTAGTTTCCGTCTTTATAGAGGAAGAGGAATAGCTTTGTAGCAAATTTCCTGCAATATTCATTAACCGATTCGCATTATTGAGATCGCTTCTTAGCCTTAGATTATCCGCTACTTTTAATAATTCTGTCACCAAACTCTGATCCAACAATTCCTGATTTTCCTGTAAGATTCGGGGTTCATCGCCATCATTGCAGGATAATAGCTGATTAATCAGGTTTAGATAAGCTTGGGTGCGTTGTTCATTCATGGCGTGGTAAATGATGGCGGTTAATTTAGTTATCTTTAGCGATAGGTTATTGTTCGGGGGTAGGGGCGAAGCATTCGGGCAATAACATATCGCTGAAACCATAAATTCCCTATCCGAATGCTTCGCCCCTACAGGTTATTTCCCCCTACAGGTTATTTCCCCCTACAGGTTATTTCCCCCTACAGGTTATTTCCCCCTACAGGTTATTTACCTCTACAGTTTATTCGTCCCCACAGGTTATTTGCCCCTACATTGGTTTGAATTTATTCAGATTGTTCTCGTCTTGTTCCCAATTTCGCGGATTGTCAAGAATGTATTGCCAGATTTTTTGATAAGAATCTTCATTGCGAATGATATGTTCATAATAATTGCGCTGCCAAACTTTGAGGCGATCGCCACATAAACGATTAATTTTACGACTAGAAATTGATTTGAAATTCTGCACAATAGCCCCCAAAGATTCCGGCATTGTACCGTGAGTATATTGAGAATCGTATTCGGTCTTTTCCAGATCATAATTTTGTATTACTATAATTCCATGAATATGATTGGGCATGACAATAAAAGTATCTAGTTCAATAAACTTAAAATGTAGAGGCAGTCTATACCATACTGCTTCAACAGTATCACCAAGTAAATTTCGCTCCATATTTTCTTCAACAATTTCACCAAATAAATACTGCTTCTGATAAGAACAAATTGTTATATAATAAGCTCCATTAAGTCTATAATCATAGCCTTTTAAACGAATAGATTGTCGATGTTTTTGGGGTTCATTCATGGCGTGGCGGATGGTGGCGGTTAATTCAGTTATAAGCGATTCATCGGCAATCATCAAGAGTTGGGGATTGGTGGTAAGATTGTCAGAAAGGCGATCGCACTGAATCAAGGCTGAATAATGAGGGGCTATGATAATAGGTCGTGGTTAGAATTTTTAAAACAGTCTATCAAATCCTCATAACAATCATCGAGTAATCCAAGCACTAAGAAATTCAACCTGATCGATCATTTCTTCGGCTGATTTAGTGGCAATTAGCTGTAAAATCCCTCGCATAATTTCCCCCATTGAATATCTTTGTTGTTGGACTAGAATGATTCCTGCATGATTTCTTTTTTGTTGCAAGAAAAGTGTATGTAAATAATAAAAATCTCTAACATTAGAACTATAAAGACTACACCCCTGAGAAGTTGCCCAGATTAATTGTTCTTCATCAGAGTATCCCAATCTATTAGCTTCTAAAGCAGTAATCACATCAACACCTCTACTTTTCAAAATAAAAGCAAGCGATCGCAATGTAGAATCCTCATCCATATATAAGCTAATTCTACTCATAAGAAGAAGAATAATGTAATGCTTCAATGCGATCTGCTTCGGCGGCTTCGGCTATAATTTCTGCTTCTATTGTTTCTTTGTTAGTATGATAGTAAGTTAGAGCGGCATAAACTTGTGCCAAAGAAAGATGAGGGATTTCATCGGCAATTTCTTCAGGACTATATCCTAACTTATACCAGATCACTATTCTTCGTACAGTAACAGCAGTTCCCGCGATAATAGGACAACCTCCATGAATTTTGGGATCGCTTTTTATGAAAGTGCCAATATTGATATCTGTGAACATAACTTTCTCTGATTCATTCTCAACTAATTAAACTACATAGGATTCTATGCTTTTATCACCATTCTAGCATGGCCTAAACATTGGTCGGGGTAGGGGATTGAATGGGGAGATTATCAGAATTCTATCACAGGGACGATAGCCGAAAAAAATAATAGTCAATCAAACAATCGTCTGTACTGTGATTTGAATGATTGAATGAGGACTATGATTATTAGGATTATGGGGCGATTATCGTAATTGTATCCCAGGGATGATAGCCGAGAAAAATCCTAGTTAATCAAATAATCGTCTGTACTGTGATTTGAATGATTGAATGAGGACTATGATTGTTAGGATTATGGGGCGATTATTACAATAATATCCCAGTGATGATAGCCGAGAAAAATCCTAGTTAATCAAATAATCAAAAAAATCATAGTTTAGACACGATCATGGGTTAAAATAAGAGTAATTTAGAATTAAGGATTGAGTTATGCCGCAACAAACCTGTGAAGCCGTCTTTGAAAATGGCGTTTTACGTCCTCTTAGTAATCTCCAACTCAATGAAGGACAGTGCGTTAAACTGACTATAGAATCGAATTCAATTTCCCAGCTTACTCCCCAAAAATGGTCAGAAACGGGTATAATAGCCCAGTTAACAGCAAATCCGATTAAAATTGAAGACTTCCATCCTCTTACCAGAGAACAAGCCAATGAACGCTGGTGAATCTCAACCCTTCTTTATTGATTCCAATATTTCGCTCTATCGCTTCATTGTCAATGTCAATTGTAGCGATCCCCTAATGCCATTATCATAAAAATGAAGTGTAACCTAATCTCGAAAAACTGCTTTTTTAGCCTCTTCTAAATCGTCATCACTGATCCCAACATCTTTCCATAAACCCTTAATTTGAGTCTGATGATGAATGACCATTTTTTTTAAGGCTTCTAATTCTTCCTGAATGACTTGAATCGGAAGTAAAACATATTGACTCATGGCAAATAATACCCTTACTCTTTGATTTGAGGGATGATAGCCGAGAGAAATCCTAGTCAGTCAAATAATCAAAAAAAATCATAATTTAGACAGGATTGGGTGCGTTGTTCGTTCATGGGTTGAGATTGTTTTATAAAAGTTTTTTAAATTCTTCAATAGTTAATCCCGAACCTTTAATAATTGTTCCCATTGTATAGGCATTAATTGGATTAGCCCTTGGAATAGTGAGAATATGTTGTCCATCAGTCATGGTAATATGTTTTCCCTGTCGAACAATCTGAAATCCTGCTTTTTCAAATGCTTTAATTGCTCGTTGATGATTAATTCCAGCAAGACTAGGCATGATTTAATTCAACTTCTACATAATAAGATTCGCTCCCTTGATTTAATTCTGCAGCAACTTCTAAATAAGACTGAATTGCATCTTGAATATTATTGAGTGCTTCTTCTTTAGTTGTCCCTTGAGAAGCACAACCGGGTAAACTAGGACACCAAACGGCATATCCCTCTTCTGTTTGTTTGAGATTGACTTGATATTGCATATTTTATCATCCCGTACTTAATTGAAAATTAGGCAGAACCTAATGAGGGTTGGATAGGATTGGGTGCTTTGTTCATTAATGGCGTGGCGGTTAATTCAATTATAAGCGATTCATCGGCGATCATCAAGAGTTGGGGATTGGTGGTAGGGTTGTCAGAAATGCGATTGCACTGTATAATCTTAATTGATATATCAGCTAATTCTACTCAATTGAACTAAATAATCATGAATCAAAAACCGTACCAAGTAGAAGCATTTTGGGATCGAGAGGCGCAAGTGTGGGTAGCAGAGAGTGAAGATATTCCGGGATTAGTCACCGAAGCTGATACCATCGCAGCTTTAACAGCTAAATTACGACAGATAATTCCAGAATTATTACAACTCAATCATCTAATTACCATTGAACCTCAAGCATCGATAACTTTTGAACTAATTAGTCATCGTCAAGAATCAATTGAGTGCGCTGTTTAGATGGCTACTTCTTTAACAACTGCATTAAAAAAACTACTTTCAGCAGCCGGATGTTATTTTGAACGTCAAGGGAAAGGAGATCATGAAATTTGGTATAGTCCTCTGACAGAAAGAAGATTTGTAGTTGATAATACTATTAAATCACGCCATACTGCTAATGCAGTTTTGAAACAAGCTGGACAGGGTAATCGCACGTCGTTTTGTATAAAATATAACAGACAGAGGTGACTGAATGTCGCGCCTAGCAGGGCGAACTGACAGGAGTTAATCTGAGAGGAAGCAAAAAGTTACATGGTGTAGCAGTTGAGCATGGCATCCGGTTTTGGTCTCCTAGTTTTAAACCCCAAGCAAGAGCGAGAGGCAAAGCCCTTAAGAAACATTGTCTTGAAACATTTTCAGTATCTAGAAGACCCCAGAGCGGACAGGGGGCGCAATCCTAGCCTAGTATCGATAATTACCATAGCTATCTTGGCAGTCTTAACTGGTGCCGATGGGTTTGCCGCCATAGAAGCCTACGGTCAAGCCAAGCAATCTTGGTTGGAAACATTTTTAGACCTACCGAAGGGGATACCTTCCCACGATACCTTTGGCAGAGTGCTAAGGATACTAGAACCCAAGCAATTACAGTCAGGATTCCGGCTCTTGGATAGGGGAAATCACCGAGAAATTAGACCTCTTGCAAAAATCAAAAATCTTCCGTTAGGTGAGGAGTCAGGAGCCAGTAGTCAGGAGTCAGGAGAATTAAGAATGAGCATTAATCAATTAAATGCTCTATTTAGAGATTTTAGGCAATTTTATGTCTATTTTTCTCATTTTTGCACCCTCGAAAATTAATTATGCAAGAACTCTATTGAACCTAGAACTAATCCCTATAGATAGGAAAACGGCCAAAAATTCTGATGAAACGGTATCCGGCAAGCTTGACATCCTCGCCGCCCTAAAAGTGCGGCGATTCCTAAACCTCACGATTTAAGTTTCTGCTTCCACCACCGTCGCATACCACAGTTAAAAAACCATGTACTGTCTTACACAGAGTCCACAGACTTTCGCCCCATTTCAG
>NZ_JAPZRB010000046.1:0-15075 GCF_027531105.1 Microcystis sp. LE18-22.4A | reverse complement strand
TGTGGGAGAGATAGGGGGAAAATTCTGGGACTTTTTCTCTGAAAATTAGGTAATTGACCAGATGAGAATCGGTAAAACCCTACACCCCACACCCCACACCCCACACCCTGTCCCCACGAAAAACTTTTTCAGCAGACCCTACTTAGTGTGCTAATTTATCTCGCCATGAACCAAACAACCGCCAATTATGTTGAACGCTGGTTATTAGCTTTATGGGATTTTTTTTTTTCGTTTTTGTTGTTTTGGGGTTTGTTTGGGTTGGGGGGTTTGGGGGGGGGGGGGGGGGGGGGGGGGGGTGGGGGTTTGTGGGGATGTGGGGAAGTGGGGAAGTGGGGAAGTGGGGTAGATAGGGAAGTGGGGAAGTGGGGAAGTGGGGAAGCTGTCTCATCACCCTATCACCCTATCACCCTATCACCCTATCACCCCAAAACCCTATCACCCCAAAACCCTATCACCCCAAAACCCTATCACCCCAAAACCCTATCTCCTGTCTCCTGTCTCCCGACTCGATTCTGGCTGCTATAGTAGAAAAGCACCCATTGCTGACGATATCTGAGGTAGATTGCCGTGACTATTGCTTTAGACCAACTGCTTACCCCCGACATTTTTCGACCAGCGCGTTATTTGGGCAACGAGTTAGGCGCTAAACATAAAGAATGGGCAAGTGCTGTGGTTCGTTGGGTGTTAACCTATCCGGAAGTGTACGAAGTGGGGGCATCTAACCTCGGCCATATTATCCTCTACAATATCCTCAATGCTCAACCCCGCCAACTCTGCGATCGCACTTATTTACCCGCACCGGATTTAGCCCAAAAACTCAAACAGACAAAAACCCCCTTATTTGCCCTAGAATCCCGTCGTTGCCTCACCGATTTTGATATTCTGGGTTTTAGTCTCAGTTATGAGCTAGGAGCCACCAATATTTTAGAAATGCTCGACCTAGCGGCAATTCCCTTGACTTGGAGAGCAAGAGAATCGGGTAACTATCCGCTAATTTTTGCCGGGGGACAAACTGCCACCTCTAACCCCGAACCCTATGCCGACTTTTTTGATTTTATCGCCCTTGGTGATGGCGAAGAATTATTGCCAGAAATCGGTTTAATTTTAGAAGAAGGTAAACTAGCTAATCTAAGCAAAGAAGAACTATTACTAGATTTAGCCCAAATTCCGGGGGTATATGTGCCGCGTTTCTACGATGTCACCCCAATCGGTGCAGTTATCCCCAATCGTGACGATGTACCGCCAAGAATTTTACGCCGGGTAGCGACTCCTATCCCAGCCTATTCTATCGGTTTAGTTCCCTTCGTGGAAACGGTTCACGATCGCCTGGTGGTGGAAATTCGTCGCGGTTGCACTAGGGGATGTCGTTTCTGTCAACCGGGGATGTTAACCCGTCCCGCGCGGGATGTGCAACCGGAAGCAGTAATCGAATCGATTGAAAAAGGAATGCGAGCGACGGGATATAACGAATTTTCCTTATTATCTCTCAGTTGCTCCGATTATCTAGCTCTACCTGCCGTGGGTATGGAGATTAAAAACCGTCTCCAGAATGAGAATATATCTCTATCGTTACCCAGTCAAAGAGTCGATCGCTTTGACGAAAATATTGCTAACATAATTGGGGGCAATCGTCAATCGGGTTTAACCTTTGCACCGGAAGCGGGAACCCAACGAATGCGCGATGTGATTAACAAAGGGTTAACCAACGAAGAATTACTCAGAGGGATAAAAACTGCTGTCGAACAGGGTTGGGATAAGGTCAAACTCTATTTTATGATTGGTTTGCCAGGGGAAACCGATGTCGATGTCATCGGTATTGCGGAAACCCTGCGTTGGTTGCGTCGGGAATGTCGTTTACCGAAGCGGAAACCCCTCGATTTTACCCTAACTATCTCGAATTTTACCCCTAAACCCCATACCCCCTTCCAGTGGCATTCCGTCTCGACGGCCGAATTTATCCGCAAACAGGAGTTATTAAGACAGGAATTCCAAGGCATGAGAGGGGTAAAAGTCAATTATACCGATGTCCGCATCTCGGCTATGGAAGATTTTATCGGTCGCGGTGACAGAAGTTTAGGGAAAGTGGTGCTGCGCGCTTGGCAATTGGGAGCCGGGATGGATGCTTGGTGGGATAATACGGAAAAAGCCTATCAAGCATGGTCACAGGCGATCGAAGAATCCGGTTTAACTTGGAAATATCGTCGGATAGAACAGGGAGAATGGCATATTTTTGCCGATGCAGACAAAGATATTTTAGAGCGTCCTTTGCCCTGGGATCATCTGGATACCGGTATCGATAAAAAATGGCTACAGGAGGACTTAAAACGCGCCCTAGACGCGGCAACAGTCCCCGATTGTTCTTTTGAGGGTTGTTCCCATTGTGGCGTTTGTAGCCTCGATTTTGGCCATAATATCGTTATTGAAGCGCCTGCGATTCCCGCTTTTGCTGGACATTTTCAACCCAATCAAGAACGCGCCCAAAGAATTCGGGTTTGGTTTGGCAAAATTGGCGAAATGGCCTTAGTTAGCCACTTGGATCTGGTGCGTTTATTTGATCGCGTCGTCCGTCGGGCTGCTATTCCCATTTCCTTTACCGGTGGATTTCACCCCGGTCCGCGCATTTCGATCGCCAATGCTTTATCCTTGGGAGCAACCAGTAGCGGTGAGATTGTCGATTTTGAATTGACAAAAGTGATCGATTTAGAGAGGTTTAAACAGCAATTAAGCGCACAATTACCCGCAGATTTACCAGTTTATCAGGTGGAAGAAATTCCCTTAAATGCCCCCGCTGCCACCCGTTTGTTAGAAAAAGCTGCGTATTTGCTCACTTTTAACAGTGAGGGAATTGACTGCCAACAATGGCAAAATTGGATCGAGGCGATTAAGCAAGCAACGGTGATGGAACGGGAAAAAACCACCAAATCCGGCAAAAAAGTCACGATTAATCTGCGAGAACAATTATATGAATTAGAGTTAAAAACTGTTGACAAGGAAGCCGTTTTGTGCTATGTGGGCAGTTGTCGCAATGATGGCACTTTACTACAGCCCGATCATCTCGTCGAGATGTTAGAAAGGGTTTCTGGACAGGAAATTTCGCTGCTTAATTGCCATCGTCAGTGCTTGATTTTAGGAACTTAACCATCGTCAACTGTTCCCTTTATACTAACCCCAGAGAGTCAGCTAATCTTGATCGACTAATTCTAAGCAATCATCAATCAAAGCTGGCCGATAACTTTGAACAACCATCGGTAAAAAAGCCCCTCTTAAACCCTTTTTTATTCTCTCGGCCGTTTGATCAAAAACCACAAATAAAGGATGAATTGTTTCTGCACCTTCACTAAACATATGTTGTTCTCTGGGGGGCATTAACCATTCATATTCTTTATCTAAACATATTTGTGTTTCGCGCCAGCGTTTCAACAAATCAGAAAAATCTTCCCCCGGACGATGGATAAAAATCAGGATTTCTGAACCTAATTTAATTTTCCATTCCGGATCACACATCAGAATCGCCAAATCACAAGCTAATTGTACCGTCTTTCTAGATTCAAGGGCAGAAGATGGACGAATTCTGACCAAGGGCAAGGGAATAGTAATTAAACTCTCTTCAGGACGACGCATACTAGGAATTAACTCTAAATAGGGGCGATATTGTCGCAATAATTCGATCGCCCCCTCACGACAGCTATATTCCGCTAATAAAGTTTCGTAAGACACAGATTCACCTAATCAAATAAAAGGAGATGAAAATTCAAATCTTGCTGATTTCCAGCTACCGGCAATAGTCACTGATCACTGATCAACTTATCCCAACGCATCGAAGATTTTAAACATGGGCAGGTACATAGACAGAAGAATAGTTCCCACCATCCCCGCAATACCAACCATCATCAAGGGTTCAATGATACTGGTTAAAGCTTTAACGGCCTGTTCCACCTCATCTTCGTAGAAATCCGCCACTTTCATCATCATGGCATCTAATTCTCCCGTTTCCTCGCCAATACTAATCATTTGAATTGCCAAAGCTGGGAAAACATTGGCTTTTTGTAGGGCCAAACTCATCATTCCCCCCTGCTGAATTTCCGCCTTGGCACCAGCGATCGCATTGGCAATTACCTGATTACCCACCGTATTACAAACGATGTCGAGGGAACTTAAAATCGGGACACCAGAACGCGTCAGAGTCCCAAAAACCCGGCAAAATCTAGCCACAGCCGACTTTTCATTCAAATCACCAAAAAGAGGCATTTTAAGGAAAAAGTGGTCAATTTGTAGACGACCCATCGGGGTTTTGTAATAGCGACGCAGTAAAAAAACCGTGGCAACAATGGTGACAATCGGAATTAAAATTAACCAACTACGCATCACACCACTTAAAAAGAGCATAAATTGCGTTAAAGCTGGTAGTGGCACGTTTAAATCGGTGAAAATTTTCGCAAACACGGGAATTAAAAAGATCGTCATCCCGAAAAACACAATTACCGCCAAAATTCCCACCGCTACCGGATAGGTCATCGCCGATTTAATCTGGTTTTTCAAGCGGGCCATATCTTCCAAAAGTTTCGAGAGACGGTTCAGCACTTCATCGAGTACCCCCCCCGTCTCTCCAGCTTCGACCATACTGACATAAAGTTCATCAAAACATTCGGGATGTTTGGCCATCGCTTCCGATAACGGAGTCCCTTGCTGTACCTCAGCACTAATCGCTTGTAGAGCTTTTTTCATCTTGGGATTACCGCATTGATCCCCCAAAACTCCCAAACATCTCACAATCGCCACACCAGCATTAATCATTACCGAAAATTGACGGGAAAAAACCGCTTTATCTTTGATGGAAATGCTGGCAAACATCAACTTTAAACCGGAAAGATCGATCTCTCCCCCCACTTTTTTGACCTTACCGACGGCGGCATATTTCGCCTTCAGCATCGTCCGGGCCTGTTCGGGAGACATGGCCTCAACTTTCTCTTGGAAAACTTTTCCAGAGCCGTTTTTAACTTGTGCGACAAAATTAGGCATAGGACAAATCAGTTATCAGTTATCAGTTATCAGTTATCAGTTATCAGTTATCAGTTATCAGTTATCAGTTATCAGTTATCAGTTCACTGTTTACTGTTTACTGAAAAAACTTCCCACTCTCCTATACCTTTTAAACAGGATTTAGGATTAAATCCGGGCTTTAGCGTTAGCGCCGGCCCCGGCGATAAGACGTTGTAATTCATCGGGTTTACCGCTTTTAGAAATGGCTTCTTCCAAAGAGACAACACCCCTAACAACTAAATTAGCTAATCCCTGTTCCATGGTTTGCATTCCTAACTTCATTCCCGTTTGAATTGCTGAATAGACTTGGGGGGCTTTTCCTTCCCGAATTAGGTTAGCGATCGCTGGAGTTACCACCATGATTTCCTGTACCATTGCCCGACCAAATTCCCCCGGTTTAGGATTTTTTTTCTTGACTAGGTTTTGACTAAAAACTGCTAGTAAAGAATTGGATAACATGGCGCGAATTTGTGCCTGTTGGTTAGCAGGAAAAACGTCAATAATCCGATCCACTGTTCCCGCTGCCGAGCTAGTGTGTAGGGTTCCGAAGACTAAGTGACCGGTTTCTGCCGCCGTGATTGCCAAACTAATTGTTTCTAAATCCCGCATTTCTCCCACAAGGATAATATCAGGATCTTCCCGTAAAGATGCTCTTAAAGCGTTAGCAAAACTCTTGGTATCTTCTCCTTTTTGTCGTTGGTGAAACAGACTTTTTATATTAGGAAAAACGTATTCAATTGGGTCTTCTACAGTTAAAATATGTTCAGACCTAGTCCGATTAATTAAGTCTAAAATTGCCGCTAAAGTGGTAGTTTTACCTGAACCTGTTTGGCCAGTTACGAGAATTAATCCCCTCGGTCTTTCCGATAACTCCCGTACTACTCTAGGTAAATTTAATTGTTCAAAGTTAGGAATTTTAGAGGACAAAGCCCGTAAACAAGCTGCATAAGCCCCCCTTTCTTTATAAACATTGACCCTAAATCTTGCTAATCCTTTCACCCCGTAGGAACAGTCTAATTCCCAATTCTGCTCTAACTCTTTTCTTTGGGTATTATTGAGCATACTAAAAATCAATTTCTGACAATCTTGCGGGGTTAAAGATTCTTCATTAATCGGGGACAGTTTGCCACTAATGCGAAAATAGACCGGCGCCCCAGACTGAATGTGCATATCGGAACCGCCCATCTCGACCAATTGTTCCATTAAATCTTCGATCATTAATTCCATAAGTTAAACCCCATCTATAAGGTAAAATCAGTGAACAGTGAAAAGACATTGGGAAAGTGCTATTTAAGACTACTCACTTAATACTCCTTACTTAAAACTCAAATCTCATAACTGATAACTGAAAAACTGTCTTAATCACTAAATCGCGGTGTCATACAATAGGGACAATCGAGCCATTCTGGTTGTAGTTCGGCGCGACAACCACGACAGATTAAACCGCTTTTCCGTTTGGCTTTTAGTTCCGCTTCCAGACCGGAATCGGTAAATGTCACCCGTTCCACTTCTTCGAGGGTGGTGTAACCCTCGCGCACCAGATTTAAACTATAGGCTAGGAGTGTCACCATGCCCTCATCGACGGCCGTCTCCTTAATGCGATCAGTGGTTGCCCCTTGGTTAATTAACTGCTGCAGTCGTTCACTATTTTGCATTACCTCATAGACCCCGACGCGACCTTTATAACCGCTGCCGCTACATTTGGGACAAAGATTACCCTGTTTTCGCGCCTGTTGAATTTCCTCTAGGGTTAGGGTATTAGCCTTATAAAAGGTCACTTCCCGTTCATTGGCGGCGGCAAGACCAAAACGGGCTAATTCCTCTTGGGTGGGGTGATAGGCGACTCGACACTCGGTACAGACGCGCCGCATGAGACGCTGGGCCAAGACTCCCAAGAGAGAACCAGAAATCATAAACGGTTCAACCCCCATCTCATCGAGACGAGCGATCGCACCTGCGGCATCGTTGGTGTGTAGGGTGGTTAGGACCAAGTGACCAGTTAAGGCCGCCTCGATCGCTGTTTTGGCCGTTTCCTTGTCCCTAGTTTCTCCCACCAGAATCACATCCGGGTCTTGTCGCATGAATGCCCGCAAAATCGAGGCGAAATCCATGCCTTTTTCGCGAATTACCTGCACCTGGGTGATGCCCGGTAGAGAATATTCGATCGGATCTTCGGCCGTACTAATATTGACCCCGGGGTGATTTCTTTCGGCTAACACCGAGTATAAACTGGTGGATTTCCCCGAACCGGTCGGGCCTGTCACCAGCAACAGACCAAAGGGACGACTGGCCATGTCTCGGACGATTTGCAGGGTCTTTTGGTCGGTGATTAGTTTATCTAAACCCAACTGGGTAGCCGAGTTGTCGAGAATCCGTAAACAGACTTTTTCCCCGTAGCGACTGGGTAGGGTATTAACCCGAAAATCCACTTTCCGCCCTTGATATATCCGCCGAATTTTACCATCTTGGGGAAGACGACGTTCGGCGATATCGAGATCGGCCATGATTTTAAAACGGGCTGTCACCGCCGGGGTAATTTTTTTCGGCAGTGGATCAAAAGCTTGATGAAGAACTCCATCTTTGCGAAAGCGAATTTTCAGGAATTCTTCTTGGGGTTCGATGTGAATATCGGAAGCCCATTCCTGTAGGGCTTTAGCTAGAATTTTATTGACGAGGTTGATGACGGGGGCTTGATTAGCGTCCCCTTCTCCGAGATCATCGGCCACTTCATCGTTAGCACCCCCGGAGGCCACATCAATATTGCCGACAATATCGGTGAGATCCGAGAGTTTTTCCAGGTCTTTTTCTTTTTGCAGTCGGGCTTTTTCCTGTTCTAGTTCCGATTGAGCCGAGTGGAATTTTTCCAGTAATCTTTCATAATCTTCGCTGGTAATCACCAAACGCTGTAAACCTAAATCCTTGGGACGGAGAATACGATTAATATCGTCGGAAGCCTCGAGGTTGTCGGGATCGACCATGGCTATCAAAATCGCAGCCGGCTCTCCTTCGATCTTTCGCAGGGGGATGAGACGATAGCGACGACAAAGATCGATCGGAATCAAAGAATCGATCAATCGGGCTATTTCCAGTCCATCCACATCGGTTAATTCGGGGTCGATCGATTCGACTCCGTAGAGAATTTTTAGTTCAAATAACTGGTTTTTCTTATACTGTCGCTGTAAATCCGGGGGCAAAGGGCGCCCGGTTAGTTGTTGTAATATTTCTACTAGCGATCGTCCCGATTTCCGTGTTTCCACTAGGGCCTGTTGCATCTGGTCGGCACCGATATAGCCCGACTGCACCAACTTGTTACCAAAGGGCGAAAAGTAATTGCGCAGGGCAACGGCACGGGTTTTCTTGGAAGAAAATGTCATAGACGATTCTTAACCTCTCCACTACCCTTAAATATTCCCAATTTTACTGAGAGAATTGTATTCTAGCAAAAATTTTTCTAGATCACCGATTATCTATCGGGGTCGCTTATATCCAGTTACGGATCTTGTCCACAAAATGTTACATTAAAGGTTAAACCTTGATTATTAGCTGGTACTTAAAGACCAAAATTAGCAGTAAATGGTCATATATTGCCAAATTACCCAATAAAATTGTATACTATGAGTGCAGAACCGAATAACTCAGTAATTTTCGACGAAAACCAAGAATCCTTTCCTAATTACCCCGAATCCCTTACAACCGAATCGGAAGCCACTGTCACCGATGAAGCCAAAACGGTGACGAGCCAGGCAGCCTCTAGCGAGGAATTTTCCCTTCTAGGGGGAATGACTATCGATGCTCTACAAGAGGAAATCGACACTCTCAAACAGCAGTTAGAGGAACAAACCCAACAGGTTGATGCCTACAAGAAACGCTATATCACTCTAGCAGCCGAGTTCGACAATTTTCGCAAACGCACAGCCAAGGAAAAAGAGGAACTGGAAACAAAAATCAAGGGCAAAACCCTGATGGAAATTCTTGGCGTGGTGGATAATTTTGAGCGCGCCCGTACTCAAATTAAACCTGCTAATGATGGCGAGATGGGTATTCACAAGAGTTACCAAGGGGTCTATAAAATCTTAGTAGAGAGTCTCAAGCGTTTAGGCGTTTCCCCCATGCGTCCGGAAGGTCAACCCTTTGATCCCACCTACCACGAAGCGATGATGCGGGAGTACACCGATGAACATCCCGAAGGCACGGTGGTCGAGCAGTTAGTGCGAGGATACACTCTCGGAGAAGATGTTTTGCGTCATGCTTTGGTAAAAGTGGCCGCCCCCAAAGAGACAGATCCTAACGCTGCTCAGTCAGAAGCGACTGCCATCCCATCCCAGGAATCAGTCTAACACCTCCACATCAAAAATTGTTTAGGTATTTGGGAAGAGGGGATATGTGTTTCCTCCCTATCCCCTCTTCCCACTGAAAGACTTTTTCTCGCTTTTATCTTTTAATTAAAAACGCTTCTATACCCAAGGCTTTTGCCCCTTGATAGTCCTCTTTTTTACTATCGCCAATATGCCAAGCTTGTGCGGGGGGACAATCATGTTTTTGTAGGGCGATTTGAAAAATTTCCGGATCGGGTTTAGCCGCTCCTGTCTGGGAAGAAATCGTGATCGATCGAAAAAAATATTCTAAGCCTAATTCGGCCAAAACTTGGTAGATACGACTATCAAAATTAGAAATAATGCCCAACTCGATCCCCTGAATCTGCCAGAGTCTTAAAGCGGGAATGACATCCTCGTACAGGACCCAAGGCTCGGCCGTGGCAAAATGATGATAAAGTTCGCCAAAAAAAGCCTCAAAATCGGGAAATCGTTCCAGATAACCTAAATTATTAAAAACTGCCCCAGTCAGCGATCGCCACCAGCGATACTCTAACTCGGGAATTTGTGCCGGTTCAACCTTAGGAAAAGCTAGGGGGGGAGAAGTGGGGAAAATAGCCAAGAAAGATTGTTCTAGACTCTCGGCCGCCACCTCTACCCCAAAATCAGCTGCTATTTGACTATAAATTGCTCCGACACTGCCTTTTACTCCAAAAAGAGTACCCACAGCATCGAGAAAAATAACTTGCGGTTTCTCCATGAGAGTTTTGTCTATAAAGGTCTGACTGAGGTTTTTAGGGTCGGTCCTTTAGCTGGTCTAACACACCTAACAATTGCTCATTTTAAAGGATTATGGCGAAAATTCTCGGATCACTTGCCAAACCCTTAATACCTCTGCCACTGTCCATGCTTGGGCAAAAGCGCCCCTAGGGGTAAAAGGGGCATTACCATCGAAAATTTCGCTTAAATTACCGATACAGCTATCCCGAAGATGGTCGATCATCGGTGTTAAAAAACTCTCAGCTAGGATGGGATCGCGATAGACTTTCAGATGGGCCTCGATAAATGCCCCTAATAACCATCCCCAGACTGTCCCCTGATGGTAGGCACTATCTCTTTTTAAGCGATCGCCACTGTAAACGCCAAGGTAATCAGGATGATCGGCATCTAGCGATCGCAAACCGCGAGAAGTCAACAATTTTAAAGCACAAATATCGACAATAGCCCTTTTCTGTGGGGAATTTAATAACTCCTCCACCGACAAAGACACGACAAAAAGTTGATTCGGTCGTAAACTGGCATCATTACCCTTGTCCGTATCCAAAACATCGTAACAATACCCCAGAGAATCATCCCAGAAGCGAGAGAACCCTTTTAGGGTCATTTTTCTCATTTTTTCGTAATCAGTGGCATCCATGCCCAAATAATGGGCAAATTGAACCATTATTTTGAGGGCATTGAACCAAAGGGCATTAATTTCTACGGGTTTGCCGATGCGGGGAGTAATCACCCGATCATCAACTTTGGCATCCATCCAAGTCAATTGTACTCCCGCTTCGCCAGCATAGATCAAACCATCGTCATCTAGGTGAATATTGTAGCGAGTACCGCGACGAAACCAAGCGATCACTTCCTTTAAAGCGGGATAAATAGTTCTGAGAAACTCAAAATCTTGGCTTTGGTTAAAATAGGAACGAATGGCTTCAAAATACCAAAGAATAGCATCGACAGCGTTATATTCGGGCATTTCTCCCCCATCGGGCAGTAAATTCGGCAATAAACCCTGGTCTAGATAACGGGAAAAAGTTAGTAAAATCTGACGCGCGATCGCAGGTCTGCCTGTAGTCAAAGTTAATCCTCTTAGGGAGATCATCGTATCGCGACCCCAATCACCAAACCAAGGATAACCCGCGATAATTGTTTTGCCCTCCGGTTGATCCCGGAGAGGACGACTAACGATAAACTGGTCGGCAGCGAGGGTAAGTTGTTGAATCCATGGCGGCTGCTGGGGATTAATCAGACTATTCTCGTAGCGATAGCGAGACTCTAGAGAAGATTGACCGTTTAAATTCGGATCGGGACGGGTACTAGCGGCAATTGTCACCGATTCTCCCACTTTAAGAGTAGCCGAAAAACTAGCCCCATGGAGATGATTTTCTCGATCGATTAAACCACGATAACGTTCCACGGCCAAATCAAAGCGATAATACCAGATATGAGCGGGAAAAACCTGTCCTTGACTGATTAATAGATAAAAAGGTACAGCATGGTTATATGCAATCACTCTTACTCCTTTTTCCAGGGGACTAATAGCCATTTGCCAGTTAAAACCCTGGGTATTGCCGTGAAAATCACGATAATTGACAAAAGCAGTCAGATTGAGAGTTAGGGGAGAATTGCCACGACGGTAGGTATAGTGAGTATAGGTGGTATTTTCTCCCTGTTCCATCCAAATGCGCTTTTCTAGTAAGGCATCCCCGCAGATAAAAGTCCAGACGGGAATTGTGCCTTCCAGATGAAAACTTTCGATATTAATATAGCCTTGCGGTTCGATCGTAGCACCTAACCAGCGATTGCTGGCCAGATGATAAATTTTCTGGTTATATTGTACCGATTCATCGATTTTAGTCACAAGAAGCGTTCTTTGCGTCGGTGGAGCCAAAGCAGCGATCAAGAGGCCATGATAACAGCGAGTTAGCAATCCGGCCACAGTTCCCGCGGCAAAACCACCGATACCATTAGTGACTAACCATTCGCGCTTTTCAGCCACTGGGAGACAATTACAGATATCTCGACCAAAACGGAGCTTGACCATGGGCTTCCCAATTCCTAGTAATTTTGTTATAATAGAAAATTGTGTCTTTATATCTATAGAGTAACTCTATCTTAAGGAGGAAAATCAGCAGTGAGTAAACGTACTTTAGAAGGAACCACGCGCAAACAGAAGCGCACTTCCGGATTTAGAGCGAGAATGCGTAGCGTCAACGGACGCAAAGTAATTAAAGCTCGTCGGAAAAGAGGGCGCTATCGTTTAAGTGTTTAGGTTATTCTGGGAACCGACTAATTTTCGTGGGACTACCCCAAATTCATCGCTTAAAACATCGACAGGATTTTCAAGCTGTCTATGGAAAAGGGAGGCGTTATCACGGTTCCCACTTAACCTTAATTAGTTTAGAGGATTCTTGCCCAGATCACCCTCTCCCCAGTCGTTTTGGTATCTCGATTAGCAAGAAAGTTAGTAAAAAAGCAGTGGTTCGTAATCGACTAAAAAGGCAAATACGAGCGGTAATTCGGCAGTTATTGCCAGAAATAGCAGCAGGATGGCGAGGGATAATCATTATCCGTCCAGGGGCGATCGAGTGCAATTATGAACATTTTTTGCGAGAATTAAAGCAGTTGTTAGTGAAGGCCAATATAATTCATGGGCATTAAAGAAGAAACTTTTTATGAAGGGGGTCCGCACATCGGCGACCTAATCATCAATATCCTGCTAGGATTTACGGTGATTTGTTTACCTTTGACCGTTGGGGCAGTGGTACGGGCAATCTGGTTAAGATATAAGATAACCGATCGGCGGATTTCGATCACCGGGGGTTGGATGGGACGAGATCGCACAGATATTATCTATTCAGAAGTGGCAAAAGTGGCAAAAATGCCGAGAGGAATTGGTATTTGGGGGGATATTGTCGTAACTCTCAAGGATAGAAGTCGTTTAGAAATGCGCGCGATGCCGAAATTCCGGGAAATTCATGACTATATTGCCGAAAGAGTCGCCGATAAAACCGGTCGTCCCCTAGAATCGATCATCAGTCAATAAAACAAAATAATCGATCGCCGAGATTCGATAAATTAGATTTGTTACAGTGCAACCCCATTAAACGAGAAGGCATAGATTAAACCCATGGATTTTGGAGTCGGATTTATTTCCACAAATATCATGTTGCCAATCCTAGATTTTTTCTTTCGGATTGTGCATAGTTACGGTTTCGCCATCATTGCTTTAACGCTGGTGGTGAGATTTGCCGTCTTTCCCCTCAGCGCCGGCCAGATTCGCAATATGAGAAAAATGCGAATCACTCAACCCTTAATGAAGGAAAGACAGACAGAAATTCAACAACGCTACAAAAATGACCCCCAAAAACAACAGGAGGAAATGGGCAAATTAATGCAGGAGTTGGGCAATCCCCTAGCGGGTTGTTTACCCCTGTTATTACAAATGCCGATTCTTTTGGCTTTATTTGCGACTCTGCGGGGTTCCCCCTTCTCGGACATTAACTATACCGTCGATTTACAAGTGCTGCCAACCGAACAAATCGCCCTCGTGCAGCGCCAACCCTATGCCACCAAACCCCAAAACGTCTATATTGACGAATCTCTCCACTATCCCATCACCGCTTTTTTACCCCAAGGCAATAAAATCGCCCCGGGAGAACAGGTAAAAATCGACCTCCAAAACGACCAGGGCAAGTCTTTGGGCCAATTAGCCACGGAAGTACCCGAAAATAACCTAAAACCCACCTACGAGGTGCTTAAAGGGCAAGAAATGGTGCAAGTTAATGAAGACGGTTCCATCGTCGCTTTAGCCCCCGGAGATGCCAGTATTAAAGTTATCGTGCCGGGGATTGCCGCTAATACGGGTTTTCTCTTTATTGAGGCCCTGGGAAGAATTGGGGCAACCGGTGCGAATGGTGAAATTCACTGGGATATCTTGGCGATGGTGATCGCTTTCGGTATTAGTATCTATGTTAACCAAGAGTTATCCGGTGCCGGCGCGCCTTCGGGGGGAGCAGCCCAACAACAGCAAACGGTGAATAAAATCACCCCGATAATTTTTAGTATGATGTTCCTGTTTTTCCCCTTACCGGCGGGGGTATTGATGTATATCTTAACCGCGAACATCTTCCAAACTATTCAAACGGTGATTTTGATGCGGGAACCTTTACCGGAAAACCTGCAAAAATTGGTAGCGGAACAGGAAAAAACGGAAAAATCCCGCGATGCTCTCCCCTTTGAAAAACGTTCTAGCAAGAAAAAGGAAAAAACATCGTAATGAGTATATGGGAGCAAAATAGCGAGAAAGCTAAACAATGGCTGGAAAAACTGCTAAAGTTGATGGCCATGCCCGCAGATGTCCAGATTGGTGTGCAGGAATTGGGAACTGGACCTTCCTCCTGTTGGTTAATTATTGATAGCAGTCAATTGAGTCCCCAACAAGTGGAACTTCTCCTCTCTAACAAGGGTGAGGGACTGGATGCGATTCAATCCCTAGCTAATACGATTCTGAATATTGGTGTCGAGTCGGCAGAACATCAGTTCTATATTGTCGAAATCAATGGCTATCGTCAACAAAGACAGTCAGAACTTTTCGACTGGGTGAATCAAGCGGCGACGCAAGTGCGGCAAACAGGACAGGAAATAGAATTAAAAGCCCTATCTTCGGCGGAACGTCGCCAAATCCATGCCTTTTTTCAGGAAGAAAACGATTTAACCACGGAAAGTCGCGGCGTGGAACCCGATCGCCGATTAGTAATTCGTTTAAAATAAGAGCAAAGGGTGGGGTAAAACCTGCCCTCTTTTTTATTTTAGGGGCTGCTGAAAAAGCTTTTCTGGGGGCAGGGTGTGGGGTGTGGGGTGTGGGGTGTGGGGTTTGATCGATTTTCAGGTGGTCAACTACCTAATTTTCAGGGAAAAAGTACCTGAATTTTCCCCCCTATCCCCGCAA
>NZ_JAPZRB010000074.1:0-9363 GCF_027531105.1 Microcystis sp. LE18-22.4A | reverse complement strand
CAGGTGGTCAACTACCTAATTTTCAGGGAAAAAGTACCTGAATTTTCCCCCCTATCCCCGCAATGGCTGGCACTTTTTGAGGGGAAAAAAGTCCAAAAGTCTTATCCAACAAGGTTTTTAGATTTATTCAGCAAACCCTATTTTAGGCTTTGGCTTTCTTGTTCACTCTAAAATTGAGTTGAGAATTACCACGGCCGTGGAGATATAAAATTAGAAAATACGACCACCTCGACGGTTGGGAGCTAAACCACGATTACTGGGTGTAAAGCAGTAGGCATCGCGATTGATTCGTCGAATATTCTCCTGTAAAAATCGATCACAATTGCCCTCTGGAACGATAATTGTTTGATAGAGCGATTTTCCCGATAGATTACGATAGTAAGGAATCCAAAGAATACCCAGATTTTGAAACCCATATTTGAAGTGTAGTTCTTCCCCGCGTTTCTTTGCTTCGTATTCGGTCTTCCAAGCTGACTCGGCAATTACTCGCAGACCTTCAAAATCGGCACTGTGCCAGTCAAGACGTGGAGCTGCGAAAACCTCACCGAAAAATGTACCCGAAAATGCCATGGACATCATCAATAAAGTGATTTCTTTTCTGATATTCACGAAAAATTGATAACTGAAATATTTTTTATTTTAACCTCAGTTCGAGATAAGCCGAAACCCTAATTTTACCCTAGCCAGTCAGCCCTATTCTTTCCTGAAAGTCATGGCAAAATCTGCTGGGTGCATCTCATGTTTGTAAATCTACCAAGTTGGGATTTTTACGGGGAAACTCCTCGATAAAATTGGGCGTTACTTGCGATTTTATCACTCAATCCCAGCTTTTGGGGGGTTCTACCCCCCAAACCCCCCGTTGGGGGCGTGGCGCCGCCCCCAAACCCCCCGCGCATTAGCTTTTCGGTGGGATGCTTACAGGCAGCTGCTGATACATTTGTCATCATCTAAGAGTCACTGATAATTGCTGATTATCGGTATTTCTGCAAATGTGAGATGCACCCAATCTGCTTAACCCGAACTGAAGTTATTTTAGCCAGATATCTCCTTTCTTTTCTGTCTTTTCGCCTTTTTTGCTCTCAAAGCTCTGGCAGCCAAAATTTTGTCATCGATTGACGTTGTTAATAGTGGGATTAACTCCCCATCCAACTTTAAAAACCCGCTCCCTTGTCCCCACTTCCCACTTCCCACGAAAAACTTTTTGCCGCAAACCCTAGTTAATAACTTAACTTCAGAGCATTTACAGGTACATCATCCCAAGACTCTACGGTTCTTAAAACTGCCACCCATCCCGCTTGTTTTTGTTCGTCCGTAAGACTGGTTAACCAACTTTGATGACAATCTTTTGCTGCTTGTTCGTCTTGACAGGCAATACAAGCTTGTACTAAACCACAGGGATCAATCTGTTCATTTACCCAAATAATCATAGTTAATAGCCCTACTTAACTTTATTATTATAATCCATCGATCGCCCACAGAGAAACTTTTGATATTCATAACCTGTTACATAATTTGAGGATAACTCTGAGAGTTGACAGTCCGCTCGATCTATTGAAGAATGGAAATTAATTAACCATAATTCAAAAAGGGGAGAAGATGGCAGATTAAAATTTGGCTTTTGTTCTGGGTTAACTAAGATAAACTGAGGGTTCTTATCGGGAAATCTTTGGTTAAATTCCCAAGCAATTCCCATCATTTCTCCCACCTGCACTAAACTCCTATAGCTAGTGGCAATTACTAACGGATAACGGCTATTATTTTCGATGGTGGTAACTAATTTATCTGGGCGATAATACTTACGATAGCCTAAATTAAAAGTCACACTTAGGGAACTAACTAAAGCCATGATAATTACAATAATTACGATTTTTTGCTGCTTCCTTTGCCAACAATTGTCTAATAAAATTGCTAGAATTAAAATTACCGAGGGAAAGTAAACAAAACTATATCTAGCTCCCCGGGTAATATCGACCGAGAGCAGATAGGTGATGACAAAGAAAATAGCAATTGAACTGAGAAAAAATGCCGAGATAATGCCTAATTCTGGTTTATAGGAGTCTAGCCACGCTGTTTTTAATTGTGGGATAATCCAGAGAAAAAACCCGATCATTATTGCCCCAGAAATCAAGATAATTATTAAAGATTCTGATTCAACGGGGAGCAGGGAAAGCATGGTGATTAATGTTCCCAGCAATTGAAAAAAGGGGCTAATTACTGCTAAAAAACTATCATTGTCTCTCTGAATCCAACCGGTCATCTGATTGCCATAATCTTTGGGTACAAACGTGATCAACCAAATAACAATAAAGCTCAAGTTACCTAAAAAAACTAAACTTAAACGCCACCAATTAGTTATCCAAAAGTTTTTTTGTTGGATTTGATTGAATAAAATCAATAATAAAGTTATTGCTTCCGCTAGGATAGTTAAACTAAAAAAATAGTGGACTAATAACCCTAGACAGTTGACAATTAACCAGAAAAAAACCAAAGTATGGGATATTCTCTTATGGTCGATAATTTTGATGCTTGCCTTAAGAAAACAGCCTAAAGATATGAGGACAAATACAACCGCTAAAGTATAATGACGCGCTTCTTGGGAGATAAAAACCGCGTAGGGAGAAACCGCCATTAAAATCGCCGCCAGAAAAGCGATCGAGCCTGATTTAAATACCAATTTACTGATAAAATAAATTAAAGGAATCGAAATAACTCCCCAAAAAACTGCCAGTGATCGCATTCCTTCTAAAGACACATATTCTCCCCGATCAAAGAATAATTTATTCCAGAGATAGGCGAAAATAAAATATAAAGGTGGATGATTGTCCTCCTGAATAACTAATTTAATTACATCGGCAATAGTTGCCTGATGGTTGCTCTGGAGAGGTGCTAATAAAGTGGCGAGGGAAATTATCTGATTTAACGGCACTATCTGGTAATTATTGCCAATACTAAAAACCATAGTGGCAAATTCATCCGTCCAGGGAGGTTTGCTAGTTAATTGTGTTAACCTAATAACCAGTCCCAAAATTATTACTAATCCTAACCAGCAAAAATCAGACCAAGCTAACCGCTCCTTGCTTCTTTGTTGTAGATCAGAAATGACTGTAGATAAATTCAATTTAATTGTTATCTCCAAAAGATTCGATTATTTTAACCGCTTCCGATGGGGAAATATCCTGACGGCAATTAGGATAATCATACTCCTCCCGGGCAATTAATGCCCCACTGAGACGATAAAAATATTCTCCCATTTTCATCCAATCGGAATACAAATCGGGTTCGGGAAATTGTTGCCTTAATTCCGAGTCTTTGGGTGTACCATAATTGAGCCAGTATCCTTCTCCAAATAGTGGAGAATTGAGCGCTAGGGTTCCCTCTAATTCTAAACCATCATCGCCCCTGGCGTTTTCGATTCCTTCCACCAAAAAACAGCTATTCTCGGCATTTTCAAAGAGGACTGCGTATCCATTCCCCTCTTCTGCGAGGATTTTAATCTCGCTGGCCCGAAATCCGGGAGGGATATAGTTAGGTAAAATAATCTTAGCATCTAGCGATCGCAGTTGTTGCCGTTGACTGGCGCTCAAAGTTACCGTTTCTGCTCTCAGATATTGCCCCTTGTCAATAATAACAATAGATAATCCTAAAACTAAAGGCCAGAAAAATTTTATGGTCATAATCGCTGTTTCTAGGGTCATATTCTGGAGAATATGTCAGTTTTTAGGCAATTTACTGATTATTTAACCAGATTAATGACGAATATTGCCCTTTTCCTGTTCCCGATTCCCTATTTACCCATTCTAATCGACAAAAAATCATAGCTTATCTGTGGATTCCACTTTTTTCCACTTCTGTCACCCGGAATTATGGGACTGACATCACCCCAAACCCTCTCGTATTCTAAGGTTATCGACAGGAAAGAGAGGTAACAACCATGTTAGTCAGCCACCAAAATCCAACTTTTGTCCGTAACTACTTAATCGCAGTTATCTCCGTGGTGATGATGGGTGTGGGAGTTGCCGATCTCGTCAATAATCCCTCTCGAATCGCTCAACAAAACCGTCTTGATGGTTATGGTCGCTATGTTAGCGCTGGTTTGGTTAGCGGTGCGGTCAATAATATGCGTTAATTTGCCTCTGATTCTCAATCCTGTTGAAAAGGTGTGAGGAATTATGAATTATGAATTATGAATTATGAACTGGGGAGAATAAATAAAAATAATCTCCTGATAACTAATAACTGATAACTGATAACTGATAACTGATAACTGATAACTGATAACTGAAACCGCTTAAACCCAAGAATGGAGAGCGCGTAATTGTGGCGTTTTTTTAGCTTGGTGGCTCTGCATTCTTTGTAAAACATCATCGAGAATTGTCACCGCTTCACGGATATATTCCCCCTTATTAAGCATGACACATTCGGCTCTTTCGGCCATAGCGGCATCCGTAATCTCGGCCCGGGAAGGAATACTTTTCTTGACCAGATTTTCTAGGACTTGGGTGGCCCAAATTACCGGAATATGGGCCGCTTCGCATAACCAGAGAATTTCCTCTTGAATTTCTGCTAGTCTTTGATAGCCAATTTCTACGGCCAAATCACCCCGGGCAATCATCACCCCAAAAGGTTGTTTACCGGCGGCATGGATGATTAATTCGGGTAGATTTTTCACGGCTAAAGGTGTTTCTATTTTGGCCACGATTGCTTTTTGTCGCCAAGCATCCCCCAAACGACTTTGTAACTCTAGCTGTAGTGTCTCGATATCGCTGGCTTTTTGCACAAAAGAGTAACCGATAATATCGGCATTTTGGGCAATAAAATCTAAATCTTGCCGGTCTTTTGCGGTCAAAGGATCGATATTTAAGACGGTATCGGGGAAATTTAGGCCTTTATCTGCTTTGAGTTTTTCCCCTTTCTCCCTGGCGTGGGTAATTTTTAGTAAAAGACCTTCCGGCATTATGGCAATAACTTCAGCCCCGATATGACCATCATCAATCCAAACTTTCGCCCCGACGGGAATTTGGGGAATAATCTCCGGTTGGGAACAATTAGCCTGAAAATACTGAGGATGGGCAGTGTGGGGGGGTTGGGTGGTTAAGAGGAGAAAATCCCCTTGATATAGTCTGGTTTGGGACTGGGGGGCTAAAATCTGTTCTAAACGGATTTTTGGGCCAGCTAAGTCCATATAAACCTTACAGGTATGTCCATTGACTAAATTTTCGGGATTTTTGACCGCCTCGCGCAGATTTTCGATCATTCCCTGCCACTCTTTGGGTCCATCATGGGCGCAATTAATGCGAATACAGTCCATCCCGCAACGCAGTAATTGAGCGATAAAATCGGGGTCGGTTGCCGCCTCCGTCGGCATTGTCACCATAATTCGCACCCGACGCCGGGGGGAAGGCAGACCGAAAACTTCGGCGCTATGGGAGGCTAAAAGTTGATCTCCTTGGAAAAATGCCTCTAAAGGGGGATGTTTGGGTAATAATGAGGCTTCTTGATGACAAACCGCCCCTAAAGTGGCAATTACCGCATCGAGAGTCGGTAAAACTTTCGATTCAATCCGGCCTAGGGAAGATAATCCCCAGGGCATTAAAGCTAATTGTAAATCCCGGATATCTTCTTGTCTCAGGGCGAGATAATAGGCTAAATTACGGGTGCTAGGTTGAAAATTCTCCTTTTCAATGAGGTTTTTCCACTGCTGCAATTTCTCCTCTCCTTCCACTGTCACAAAATGCCGTAACCTTTGCAGATGATGGAGGAGAGTTTGGGGATAGGATAATTGTTCTCGCTTGAGTTGTTCTGAGAGAGTTAAAGACATAAAATTGAGTAAAAAGTAAAAATCGTCAATTAAGTAGGGAGGCACAATTATTTGTAGGATGGGTTAGCGGTAGCGTAACATGAGCGGGCGTTGGGTTTCATGCTTCAACCCATCCTACGTTCATCTTATATTTAATTCCACCCACCTACTTACTAAGGCAATACTCATCTAGAAAATGCTCACTTTCGCCGCTTATATTGCTTTTGGCTGGTTATGGGGTCAGTTATCGGGTATAATCTCTCTGTTTCTATACTAAGCAAATATCCCGTCTCTAGAAGTTAATTTTTGCTACGATTTATGGCGGTTATCTTAACGGTGAGGTGGGAAGTTTTGGTTTTCGGTGGTCGGTGGTCGATACTAAAAAAGCTAGGTTTATCGGTGAAAAATTATCGATAAGCTTCCCTGTCTTATGCCTTTGATAAAATTTAAAATAATGGCGTACATTGGCTGAATCAATTATCTTTTTTGAGCTATATTCAGGCTGTATAAAGTGATTAGTAACTACAGTATTAAGTTTTATGAAGGGAGGGAATGCTCCAGAATCGCGACTATAATGATTAAACAGATCATTCCTGTGTCGGCGAGAGCGAGAAAATATGTCTGCCACTGAATACGAAGCAATTATCGGTTTAGAAACCCACTGTCAACTCAACACCAAAAGCAAGATATTTTGTCCCTGTCCCACCAACTTCGATAGTCCCCCCAATACTAACGTCTGTCCCATCTGTTTGGGTTATCCGGGGGTATTACCCGTCCTTAACCAAGAAGTCCTGGCCAGTGCCGTTAAACTGGGATTAGCTATCGATGGTAAAATCACACCTCATAGCAAATTCGATCGCAAACAGTATTTTTATCCCGACCTGCCGAAAAATTATCAAATTTCCCAGTATGATCTCCCTATTGTCGAACAGGGTCAACTAGAAATCGAGATCGTCGATAAAAAAACTAAGGAAGTTAGCCGCAAAATTATTGGCATTACCCGTCTGCACATGGAAGAAGACGCGGGAAAACTGGTTCATGCTGGCAGCGAACGTCTCTCCGGTTCCACCCATTCCCTCGTGGATTTTAATCGTACAGGTGTACCATTATTAGAAATTGTCTCGGAACCGGATTTACGCACCGGGGCCGAAGCGGCGGAATATGCCCAAGAATTACGGCGTTTAGTGCGTTATCTCGGCATCAGTGACGGTAATATGCAGGAAGGTTCCCTGCGCTGCGATGTCAATATTTCCGTTCGTAAAAAAGGCACTAAAAAGTTCGGGACTAAGGTAGAAATTAAAAATATGAACTCCTTTAGTGCTATCCAAAAAGCCATAGAATACGAGATAGATCGACAAATTGAAGCGATCGAAAATGGCGAACTGATCCTACAGGAAACCCGTCTTTGGGAAGAAGCTACTCAACGGACGATTAGTATGCGGAAAAAAGAAGGTTCTAGCGATTATCGCTATTTTCCCGAACCGGATTTACCCCCCCTAGAAGTCTCCCCCGAACAGTTAAAAGCTTGGGCGGAAGAATTACCGGAATTACCCGCTCGTAAACGTCGTCGTTATGAAGAAGAATTTGGTCTTTCCGCCTACGATGCCAGGGTTTTAACCGATGATCGCACCGTGGCCGAATATTTTGAAACTGCTGTAATTGCGGGGGCCAATGCGAAATTAGTCGCTAACTGGATCAGTCAAGATATCGCCGCTTATTTGAATAATAATAAGCTGACGATCACAGAAATTGCCCTGCAAGCGTCAGACTTAGCCGAATTAGTTAAACTGATTGAAACCGGAACAATTAGTGGCAAAATTGCTAAGGAAATTTTACCCGAACTTCTCAGCCAAGGCGGTTCACCTAAAGCGCTGGTGGAAAAGAAAGGATTAATACAAATTTCTGACAATTCTGCGATCGAAAAACTGATCGAGGAAATTATCGCCTCCCATCCAAGCGAGTTAGAAAAATTCCGGGCGGGTAAAACCAATCTTAAGGGATTTTTTGTCGGTCAAGTCATGAAAAAAAGCGGCGGTAAAGCCGATCCTAAATTAACTAGCCAAATCTTAGATCAAAAACTTTCTGGTTAGTTATATTCAGTGATCAGTAATCAGTAAACAGTAATCAGTGGGGAGCTTTTTTTCAGTGTTCAGTAAACAGTAATCAGTGAACTTAAAACTCAAATCTGATAACTGGTAACTGGTAACTGATAACTGATAACTGATAACTGGTAACTGATAACTGATAACTGATAACTGATAACTGATAACTGAAAATGACCTCGCAATTAAAGCCTAATAGCCCAAAAATCCTCGCTGTTGTCAACGGTAAAGGTGGTGTGGGTAAAACCACCACTGCGGTCAATTTAGCGGCAATTTGGGGGCAGAATCAGCGTGTTTTGCTGGTGGATGCGGATCCGCAGGGTTCCTCCACTTGGTGGGTAGAAAGAAATCAAGCGGGTATGGTATTTGATTTAGCCAAGCAAATTAATACAGAGAAATTAGGAGAATTGCGTCAAATTATCGAGTACGATCTGATCGTGATTGACACACCACCAGCTTTGCGCTCCGAATTACTTACGGCAGTAATAGCAGAATCAGATTATTTAATTTTACCGACTCCTCCCGCACCGATGGATTTAATGGCTTTAATTGACACGGTACGCACGGCAGTTAAACCCCTAGGAATTGCCTATCGGGTTTTATTAACAAAAGTGGATTCTCGTAGTCTTAAGGAAACTTTGGAAGCACAAAATACTTTATTAGAATTAGGTATTCCCGCCTGTCATGCTTTTGTCAGAAATTATAAGGCCCACGAAAAAGCCGTTTTAGACGGGGTTGCTATTACCAATTGGCGCGGTAAAAATGCCCAAGAAGCCAGCGCCGATTATCGTCGTGTGGCCGAAGAATTAGAACGGGATTGGTAGATTTATGGACAGGTTTTCTAAGGACAATATTTTTGCAGTAAAGAAATCACTAAATCTAGACCATCGGGCTGAACTTGAACAGTATAGGCTTCGGCTTCAATTTGTCTGCTAAAACCCTGATAATTCATAAAAAATCTTCTGGTCATTGCCGGTGGTTCTATGGCTAAATTAAGAGCTTTAACTGTTTTGCCTCCATGACAAAGTTGAGCGGCATGGACAGCTTCATGAATTAATGTTGGTCGGGCAATACCTAAGTCAAAAACCAGGGGATGAATCCAAATAATTCTAGTTTTACTATCAAATAAACCGTAGGCTCCTCGCACTGGTGGTGGGGCAAGTTTGACGATAAAATTGTGTTTTTCTAAAGCTTTCTGCAGCTGGAGAAAATCAGGGTTTGCCGCCGATAAATTTTCTCCTGCAGCCAATTGCATCCCTAGAAAAACAGCAGCGATTGTGTAATAAATGCCCATCCGGTGATAGTTCCTATTAAAAAAATAAGTAGGGTTTGCTGAATAAATCTAAAAACCTTGTTGGGTAAGACTTTTAGACTTTTTGTCAATCAAAAAGTACCGGGCATGGGAGTGATCAGGGGGAAAATTCCTGGACTTTTTCCCTGAAAATTAGGTAATTGGCCCCCTCA
>NZ_JAPZRB010000546.1:0-7759 GCF_027531105.1 Microcystis sp. LE18-22.4A | reverse complement strand
TTAGAATTATCGCAACGTAATTGTTTAACGAATGTTGCGGGAGTAATCCATTCTAAAATATGGGTTTTTGCGATTCCTGTTCAGGTGAATTCTGTCTTCTTCCAAAATTTGTATCCATTAGAAAATAACTATCTTGGGATTATCCCCCCTAAATCAGAAATTTCCGTTTTTCAACATCCTTTTTCCAATCGTTTTCAGCTTTACGTTCATGATAATTATCTGCAACAATTGTGCCAAACTTTAGAGCTACCAGAAGCGAAAAAGTTTTTAAATTCTTCCGCTTCTTCGATTGTGATTTGCCCATCGGAAAAAATTCGTCATCTCCAACAATCTTGTCATCAACTTTATCGAATGCTATTTAATTTAGATTGTCAACAAATATCTTGGCAAAGAAAAGCATTAAGATTAAATTTTGTCAAGCAAAAATTAAAAGAAGAAATTGTCAAAGATTTTCTTTTGACTTTAGCAGTAACCAAAGATATTACAACTCCTAAAAACACTATCAGACGCACCTCTATTCTCAAAAAAGCAGAAGAAATGATGAGAAAAAATCTGCGTTCTGATCTTACTATTCCAGCGATTTGTCAAGACTTAGAAGTAAGTCAACGCACCTTAGAATATATATTTAAAGACTTCTATCAAATGTCTCCTTACAATTATTTTAAATTGCTTCGTCTTAATGCTCTACATCAATCTCTTAGCCAGAATAATCAGACAAAATTAATTTATGAAATTGCTGAAGAATTAGGTTTTTTTCACCGAGGATATCTAGCCTCTGATTATAAAAAACTGTTTGGTTACTTCCCCTCTGAAACCTAAAAAAATAGTAGGGGTAGGAATGAAGATTATTTTTAGATTTATCCGCCTTATTTTACCATTTTTTACGTCCTTCCCCTGGGATGATCAGCTACTCTTGATAATTAAGCTTCTTGCTTAAGTTGACACCAATGAAAGCTTCCGCCCATAATGTGACGTGGTGAACATTTTTCACCCAAGGATCCAGAGAGCCATCTTCTCTTGATTAGTTGACGCTCCCATCGCACTAAGCGCTTCGGGATTCCCTGTTCATCCAGTTACCTTATCTACTAAGCTTTCACTTAATAGACAGTGGGTAGTCTGTCCGAGGGTTTGAATTTCTGTCCGCCCGACAGTATTTGCCCGTGCGAGAATGTTTATCTTTAGGTTTTGCCGAAACCCCGATCTGACGAGGGACAGCCGCGTCTAAATCATTTGCAACTATTGTAAACTCCGCCCATAGTATATATGATAGTTGAACTCTAATTTAGGATATAGCTGGGTCTAGAGAGGATAATATGGATAAGATCAAGGTAGGATTGTTGTTTGGTGGTCGATCGGGAGAACACGAGGTATCTATCAATTCGGCTCGATCGATCCTGCAAGCTTTTAATTACCCCGAAAATCTTGACAAATACGCAGTTATCCCCTTCTATATCGATAAAAATGGCTGTTGGCATTCGGCAGCAACTGCTAGACAAATTTTAACCTCTGGGCAACCCCTAGCTATTGAGAGTAATATAAAAGTCAATATCTGGCAATTTCCCCCAGAAGTGAGGGAAATGGAGGTTTGGTTTCCAATTCTCCACGGACCGAATGGGGAAGATGGTACTTTGCAAGGATTACTCACTCTCATGCGGGTTGCTTTTGTGGGTAGTGGGGTCCTGGGTTCATGCCTAGGCATGGATAAAATTGCCATGAAAACTGCTTTTGCAGCCGCTGGATTACCCCAAGTTAAGTATAAGGCCGTAACCCGCTCACAAGTGTGGTCAAATGCCTGTATTTTTCCGCAGTTGTGCGATCAAATCGCCGAGGAAATAGGTTATCCTTGTTTTATTAAACCGGCTAATTTAGGTTCTTCGGTGGGTATTAGTAAAGCACGCAACCGGCAAGAATTAGAGGCTGCTTTAGATAGTGCTGCTAGTTATGATCGACGGATTATTGTTGAAGCAGGAGTAACCGCAAGAGAAATCGAATGTGCGGTTTTAGGTAATGATAATCCCCAAGCTTCTTTGGTGGGAGAAATTACTTTTGATAGTGATTTTTATGACTATGAAACTAAATATACTGACGGGCGATCGAGTATGGTGATTCCCGCTAATATTCCCGATAAAATTGCTAATCAAGTGCGAGAAATGGCTGTAGAAGCATTTAAAGCTGTGGATGCTGCGGGATTGTCGCGGGTGGATTTTTTCTATGTGGAAAAGACTGGGGAAGTGTTGATCAATGAAATTAATACTCTGCCGGGGTTTACTAATTTTAGTATGTATCCCCAACTCTGGAAAGCCACCGGTTTAGAGTTTGATAAATTGGTCGATAAGTTAGTACAATTAGCCTTAGAAAGACAGGAAAAATAAGGTTAAATTACCAACATTTCTAGGATAGGAATTACCTAAACTAGAGATATTTATCAATTAGATAGTTTCGGGATCAATGCCCAATTCTCGTAATTTTTGGGCTAATTTTTCCTTTTCTAAGATAGCTTGTTCTTTTTCTAAAAGAGCCTGTTCTTTTGCCTTTCGTTCCTGTTCCTTTTCTAAAAAAATCTGTTCCTTTGCTTGTCTTTGCTCTAATTCAGCTTCTTGGGGAGTGGGAACCAATTGACCATCGGTGGTAAAATAACGCAGTTTACGGTCAAATATGCCTAAATAGAGTTCTAATTGTTCACTCCATAAATAGCCGTTTTCATTAGCAGCAATAGCCTGATATTGTCCCGCAATTAATCTAAATCCTTGCAGTTCTAAACTTTCAGGATCAAACCAAAAATAATTAGGAGTGCGAAAGGTATTTTGATAGAGAATTTTCTTTTTATTGCGATCGATATTAGCAGTGGATGGGGAGAGAATTTCCACGATCACATTGGGATATTTACCCCCTTCTCCCCAGACTACCCAACTTTTGCGGGGACGTTTTTCTGTATCTAAAACCACAAAAAAATCAGGACCACAGAAATCGCGCTTTTTCAGTTGTTCTTCGTTATAGTAGATAGTCAGATTACCGGAAGCGTAGTAATCGTTTTTCTCTTGCCATAATAATTCTAGACAACTGAGAAGAATTATGATCTGTTGCAGATGTAAATCACTTTCCAAGGGTGGTTCATCACTCCATAAATCGGTGGGGGGACAGGTAACTTCTGGTAAAATGTCGAGAGTTGTCATAGTTTTTCCCCGTTATACTAGCTTTGTTTAATTATAAACTGTTACGCTCTTTTCTGGTCATAGAAAACTAATTTTTGGCTGAATCACGAGTAAAACTGTAGATAATTTGGGTAGCTAATTGTGGTAATTGTGAGAAATCTTCATCGGACATTTTTTGACGATCGAGTTTCATTTGTAATCCCGTCATCGAATCGTCTCCGTCGGAAATTAAAAATTCTAAGCGTTCAATTTCCGACCAATCTTTAATGTCATTTAATATCTTGTCAATAACCAGAAGATAAGGATGGGAAGGATTTTTATACCAATTACTGCTAACACCCTGACGAATATCTAAACCTAAATGTACGATCAAAGGGGCGCGATCAAAAAGGGCATTGGCTACCGGTCGGGTTTCTTCTTGGAGAGATAATTGATTAGCGCGACTTAACTGCCGTAATTTCTCTAATTGATGATATCTTTGCGAAATTGACGGCGGATTTTCCCCCCAACTGAGAGCGATGGTAACTAGATAGGTTTGTAGGAATAGATGTCCTAACTTTTCCGCTTTTGTGGCTAGATAATTGGAATTATAATCATTAGCCTCGATCAGCAAAGGTACTCGCTCGACTATTTCCAAACCATAGCCTTTTAATCCGGCAATTTTACGGGGATTATTGGTAATTAAACGAATATTTCTCACCCCCAAATCGTTGAGCATTTGCGCTCCCATGCCGTAATCGCGCAAATCGGCGGGAAATCCTAACCTTTCGTTGGCTTCCACCGTATCTAGTCCTATATCCTGTAAAGAATAGGCTTTTAGCTTATTAATTAAGCCAATTCCCCGTCCTTCCTGTCGCAGGTAAACCACCACCCCCAAACCGTTTTTTTCGATCATTTTTAGGGCAGTTTGTAACTGTTGGCGACAATCGCAACGCAAGGATCCCAAAGCATCCCCGGTCAGACATTCCGAGTGCATTCGTACCATTACAGGTTGATCGCCAAAGAGGGCGGGATCGCCTTTCACAATAGCGATGTGTTCGGTTTGATCTAATAAATTTCGGTAGGCATAAAGCTGAAAAGTGCCGAATTGACTGGGAAAATCACAGACCGTTTCCCGATGGACAAAGCGATCGTGTTTTAAGCGATAACCGATCAGATCGGCAATGCTAATTAACCTGAGATTATGTTGACGAGCGTATTCAAATAGTTGCGGTAAACGGGCCATGGAACCATCGGGATTTTGGATCTCACAGATAACTCCCGCCGGATACAACCCGGCTAACCGAGCTAGATCCACGGCCGCCTCCGTATGACCGGCACGTTTTAAGACCCCACCGGCTTTAGCACGAATCGGGAAGACATGACCGGGACGGGTGAGATCGTCGGGACGAGTGACTGGATTAATGGCAACTTGTACGGTTTTCGCCCGATCTTCTGCCGAAATGCCAGTTTTAACCCCTAAATGGGGAGCGGCATCGATGCTAACGGTAAAAGCGGTTTGATTGCTATCGGTGTTTTTTGTCACCATCAAGGGTAATTCGAGAGCATCAAGACGCTCTCCTGTCATGGCCAGACAGATTAAACCGCGAGCTTGCACTGCCATGAAGTTAATCAGATCGGGGGTGGCAAATTGGGCCGCACAGATTAGATCTCCTTCATTTTCGCGATTCTCATCATCAACTACGACAATGGCACGTCCGGCTTTGATTTCCGCTAAGGCAGTATCGATAGAGTCAAAAGCGATCGAAGTGACAGTCACAGGCATTAAAACGAGGGAATTATTTTCATTCTACAGGTTTGCTCGATCTGCTGAGGGTCAATTTCTGCCAGTTCCCTAGAAAAAAGTCTCCCGGTGAACCTGACGGCTGCCCGGGAGACTTTTAGTTATCTTAAGCTAGAAAATTAGTTCAAACTAGCGGGGGTGATGCTGGCAACTTTGCCACCGAGACGGTTGATCTGTTGCAGGGTGTTATTTAACTGTTCAAAGGGGACGATAATCGCTTTGCTACTGCGACGGACACGGGGATAACCCGGTTTGCTAATAGCGGCAATTTCCACGCGATAGAGCTTACCCACATCACCATAGGCCACACTACCACCCAGAGCTTTACTGGGGGTGTTGCGTTGAGCAGAGGGACGATAGGCCCAACCATCGCTGCCACCGGAGGGACCGACTACTGCCGAAGCACCGTTTTGAGCTAATTCCACCGCTAAACGGGAGGTTTTGCCGGCAATCTGAGAGCGATCGCTGTTGGCATAACCGCGATAGAGTTGGAACATCCGGGTAAATCCCACGGTTTTTTGACCGGGTTGGCTGGCAAAACCGCGATAGTAGGGAACGATGCTATCACCGAAGTTTTCGGTATATTCGGCGGAATCGATGTAGGAGTCGATATCGGCCTCGAATCCTTTGTTTTCGTAGAGATCGAGGTGATAGACCACTTCCGACTCATCGTAGGGAGCGCGACCTAAAAGATGTTTGATATTAAGTTCGATGACGCGGGTTTGGAAGTTACCGTAGAAGAATTTGTTCTTATACAGTTCCGATTTGGCCACGGCGCGGACGAATTCCCGCACGGTGATCGAACCGTTGCAGAGTAAGGATTCGGCACTGGTAAGGCGCTCGGAACGCATGATATAGTCATTGCCTAGCACCTGACGATAGACGGCGCGAATAACCGCCTGTGCGTCGTCACGGGACCAATCGGGACGTAATTCCACGGGAGCAACCTCGCTAAAAGCGGTTGTCCCTAAACGGGAAGCTGAGGTAGTAATTGCCACTAAAGTTCTCCTACAAAAAAATGATCATTTTCTGACCCCTCAAAGCTAGGCGAGGATCAGTTCGATTACCTGGCCGCCTTGACGATGGATATAACAAGGTCTGGAAGAACAGGTGATTGCTAACCCTTTTGCTAACAACCTCCTGTCTTTCCAGACCAGCAGTTTTTTCGATCGGACTAGCTGAGAGCGTTGATCGCGTAGTCGATATAGGAGTTGGCTTCTACTGCGGGGTCGCCACTTAAACCATGGTTGGCTTTGATGTATTTGAGGGCTTCGATGTACCAGCTAGGAGACAGGTCGAAGGTGCGGTTGATTTCGTCGATACCAGCGATAAGGTACTCGTCCATCGGACCGGTTCCACCAGCAACTAAGCAGTAGGTCACCATGCGGAGGTAGTAACCGATGTCACGAGCGCATTTTTCTTTACCGCGTTGATCCGCCGCAAAGTTAGCCCCTTGCATTTGGGTGGTGTAGGGGTACTTGTTGTACACAGCTTGAGCAGCACCGGAGATCAAAGAACTGGCTCTTTCGGTCAACACTTTAGCGGCGCTGAGGCCAGCAGAAGCTTGACGAAAACGACCGAAAGCAGTTTGGATTTCGGTGCTGCTTAAGAAACGACCTTGAGAATCAGCGGCTGCTACGGCTTCGGTAAGGGGGGTTTTCATTGTTTGGTATCTCCCAATAATCTTGCAATAAGTTTCCTACGGTTTAATTGAGACTAGCCCCAGGGACTAGGCGACAGCAGCGGCGGCGCGGTCGAAGTAGCTGGCAATTTCAGACATTAAAGCACTGCAATCGCCGGGGGTGATACCGTTGCGATCGTTAGCAATGGATAAAGCCGCTTCTTTCATTTTGCTTACGCCAGCAGCTACGGAAGCTCCTGGTACTCCCAAAGCTACATAGGTTTCGCGCAGACCATTTAAGCAACGATCATCGAGAACACTGCCGTCGCCAGAGAAGGTAGCGTAGGTAACATAACGCAAGATGATTTCCATGTCGCGTAAGCAAGCGGCCATACGACGGCTGGTGTAGGCATTACCACCGGGGGTGATCAGTTGGGGCTGTTCAGCGAACAGGCTACGAGCGGCGTTGGCAACGATGGTGGAAGCGTTACTGGTGATCCGGTTAACAGAGTCCATCCGTTTGTTGCTGTCGGCAACCATGGCGCTCAGAGCGTCTAGTTGGGAAGAGCTTAAATATTCGCCGCGAGCATCAGCTTGGGATACTACCCGGGTGAATGCGTCAAACATTGTGACAATCTCCTAAATTTAAATGGGATTTGCTTGCAATTAAAAGGTTTTCCCTCTTAAGGGATTTCACGGTGAGCCTAGACTAGCCTTGACCGCGATTGTTGCGACCTACTTTAAGAAACCTGAAAAAACTTCATGGCTCTCTCATAAATCACCTAAGGAGGTTAAACAAGTATCCAGCTTAACTTTTGTCTGTTATCTTGGCCCCTCAAATTAAATTTATACACTGCTGTCGAAACTTTGTTTGTTACATATTATTAAGTTTTTTGCTGTCTTTTTGTAACAGTCACTTAACAATAACTCGATCGAGTTGGTCATCAATTCCTGACCATGGCTCAAAGCCTCTCACCGTCGGGAAATCAGAGACAGCAAGGCTTTAAGGGTATAAAGGGCAGCAAGATAAAAATTTTAAGTTTTTTTTAATATTTCCCCGCTTTCCCTTCCCCTATTGCCCAAGGATTGCCCTTTCCAGCCCTCCAATTACGATGAAGTTTTGTAAAGAAGGGAGTGGGGGAGTGGGGAGTAGGGAGTAGGGAGTAGGGAGTAGGGTGTGGGGTGTGGGGTGTGGGGTGTGGG
>NZ_JAPZRB010000010.1:0-40586 GCF_027531105.1 Microcystis sp. LE18-22.4A | reverse complement strand
AATATCCCAGCCAGACAGTCGCTCTGTAGAAGAATCAGACAAGCCATAAATGGTACATTATCAAAGCGCAAGTCCCCAGCGAGAAACCAACAACGATGACACCCCCCAAGAAACCCCCGAATCGGAGCAGTAAAGATTTGCATACCACAGAAAGGTAACTTAGGCAAAAAACTTTACAAATATTTAGGGTTTGCTGAAAAAGTTTGTTGGTGGGGTTAGGATTCAGGATTCGGTCGTCAGGATTCAGGAGTCAGTCCCGATGAAAAAATTTTCACCCCCACAGATGAAAGAGGTTTCCTTCCCCACACCCCACACCCCACACCCTACACCCCACTTCCCCATCTGCTTAACTGCGTTTCCAAGTATTCCAAGCGACTTTAAAACCGATCAGGAGGCGACGGCTGCCACGATCGAGCTTGCTAAGACCAGCTTTAGCACTACCGATACTGCGATCGACTCCTTGGACAACTTGGCGGGTACTTTTGACCCCTTCATCGATATTGTCGGTTAATTCGCTGATTTCCGCCCCTGTTAGGCGAATTGCTTCTAGAGTCGGGGGAAATTCCCGATGGAGGGTATCGAACAATTTTTCGGCACTCCGGGCTGCCCGGGCTAACTCTTGCAGAGCAGGTAAAGCGGCGATGAAAACCGCCGTTAAACTAACGGCGACTAGCAGTAAAGAACATCCTAGCCAGAAAATAGGTTCGGTCATTTAGTAGTGATTCGAGTGTTGATTATCGCCCTGGGGGGATTCTTGCGAGTCAGGGGAGGGATTGTCCGTGGCTATACTTTGACTAGCTTCGATTCCGGCTGTCACCGCCTCTTTTAATCTCATTAAAGTATCATCCCAATTACGCCGGGCTGATTCCGATAGGCGATCGGCCTGCAATTGCATCGTTGTGGTCAGATCTTCGGCTAATTCAGGCAAAGCCCTGGCGGATTTTTGCAGAATTCGACGGGTTTCTTTTCCAGATCTCGGCGCTACTAATAAACCCGCCACTGCCCCGATCGCACTGCCCACTAAAACCCCGACGACGAATAAGCCACCGTTACCGTTATTTTTATCTGCCATAGGATTGCCCCTGTACTTAATTCCCAATTTTACGAGGAATTACACTTCTCTTGTGCAGTTTCTTCGGCAAAAATTTTGACCTGTTGCTCTTGGTAAGCAGCAACAGACCTAGAAGGGATAAATTGAGAAAAAACTAGCGATCGGGGAAAACCTGATTTTACGGCTGACTTTGAGCCAATAAGGGAGTGAAAAAGAAGAACCTCTGGGAGTCTTGCCGTGTTTCGACCCCAAAGGTTCCTCTTATGCTGAACTTATACTCCTCACACGATATTTATATTACACACAATCCGCTGCTTTTGTCAAGGGGTTTATGAAATTTTTTCCATAGACTTCTGGCCAAATTAATTTTTTAGGGTCGGTAGGCGCTCTTGCTGGGGACAGTTAAGTAGGGTTTGCGGCAAAAAGTTTTTCCTGGGGGTAGGGTGTGGGGTGTGGGGTGTGGGGTGTGGGGTGTGGGGTGTGGGGTGTGGGGTGTGGGGTGTGGGGTGTGGGGTGTGGGGTGTGGGGTGTGGGGTGTGGGATCAACTATTGCCTTCAAGCCATGTTTTTAAATCTCGTTCTGGTTTGGCCACATTGAATAAATGTAAACCAAAATCCTCTGAAATATCTTGACAAATTTTCACTCCTCTGATAGTGTTGCCTTTTTCATCTAAAAGGGGCGAAAAAGTTCCAATTCCCAACTGATGGGGAACTACTGCCGTAATTCCGCCCCCGACACCGCTTTTTGCCGGTAATCCTACCCGATAGGCCCATTCTCCCGAAGCGTCGTACATTCCACAGGTAAGCATAACACTGATCACATCTTGAACGTAGTGTTCATCGATCGCCCGTATTCCTGTGATTGGGTTGACACCTCCATTAGCCAAAGTAGCGGCCATCAGGGCTAAATCGTGAGCATGGACGAGGATGGCGCATTGTTGACAGTAAAGGTCGAGGGTTTCTTCAATTTTATCGCTAACCATGCCAAAATTTAGCATCAGATAGGCCATGGCCCGATTACGATTGCCGGTGGATTTTTCCGAGAGAAAAACGGGGACATTAATCTCGTGATCCCTACCCGTATAGCGTTTAAACATTTCTAAAATACGTTTTAGCCTTTCCGTGGCATTCTGTCCGGTGATTAAATCCGTGGTAGCGATCGCACCAGCATTAACCATAGGATTATAGGGACGATTGGTTTTTTCATCGAGAATAATCGAGTTAAAAGCTTCCCCCGTGGGTTCAACACCGACTTTACTGTTAACGTATTCCCTTCCGTGATCTTCTAGAGCTAATCCAAAGACAAAAGCTTTAGAAATCGATTGTACTGTAAAGGTTTGCCGACAGTCTCCCACCTCAAAAATCTGACCGTCAGTGGTAATTACCGAAATACCAAACCATTGTGGAGCTGCTAGGGCTAATTCCGGAATATAATCAGCGATCTTACCCGTCTGTAAATCAGAGTATTTGTCGTGAAGATAGTTAAGATAGTTGCGAAAAGGATAGACCAACTTTTGACCAGAATTGACCGGACTAATAAAATCTTTTGGGGAAGCCATAGAGGAGTATAGCAGTTATCTTAATAATGAGTGACAAAGTTGTGGTTTTGGCTAGTCAGTGGCCGGTATTGAGGAGACGATGCCCAATGAAGTTATAATGAGATTAACTGCCGTAATTTTGCTTGTAAAGTCTTTTTGCCGAATTTAGTTACAGTTTGTTGACGCAACCATTGCGGGTGACAACGTTGATCCTGACCTGGCAAAATTTCTAAACAAGCTTGAGCCACCTTTTCGGCATCTCGATAGGGAACGCGCCACCCCACCAAACCATCCTGCAGCGGTTCTGCTGAACCGTCCTCATCTCCAGAAATCACGGGAATACCACAGGCCATGGCCTCTAGGTAAACAATCCCGAATCCTTCCCGGGAGGGCATAACGTAAGCATCGGCTAAACGATAATGGTCGGCTAATTCCTCCGTCGGGACAAAACCCGCGAAAATTACCTGTTTATCCACTCCTAACTGCTTGGTTAAAGCTTCTAACCTGGGGCGATCGTCCCCACGTCCAATGACTAGATATTTTACTTCGGGATAAGTCTCTAGAATTGTCGGCAGGGCCCGAATGGTAACATCTACCCCTTTATGGATATCCCCCGACCACAACCGGGCCACTGTTAATAAAACTTTGGCATTTTCCATATCATATTTTTTGATTAATGTCAAGGACTTTTCGCCTAAATTAAACTTTTCTTCATCCACCACACAGGGGAGAATTGCTACTTTTTTGGGATCGATAGCGTTAGCCTTACACATAAGATCGCGAGTGTAACGGCTAATTGTCCAGATCGATGCGGCCGCTTGCAGGGCCTGTTTTTGGGAATTTGGTAAAGGTTCCCAGACTTCATTGCCGTAGGTGAGGACGGTGTAGGGTATGCCTAAAGCTTGACAGTAAAGACGGGTGAGGGGGGCTAAATTTATATGACCACAAAAAACCCGTTGGGGACGTTTCCGGAGGAGAGAAACTAGAAACTTAAGGGCTAATTGAATGCGTCCGAGAGTTGCTGAGTTATTTTTCAGGTAATGAAAGGTAATACCTTGATTTTTGAAAGGATTAGGACAATCAGGGGCATCCCGCAGTAAAAAAACCTCGGCCGCCTCGCAATCGGGCAAAGTGAGATAAGCTTGCAGGACATCCTTGATATAGGATTGAATACCGCCTTCTTGGGAAAAAATCTCTAAAAATAGGAAGATATGAGGCATCATAGAACGTCAGCGTCAAAAAGTTTTAGGTTTGGCGAAAAAATTTTCCCCGATCTCTTATCTGTACTATCACACTTTCTTGATCTATTTCGATCGTCTCCCCAGTAATAACTCCTAACCGCTAACAGTCCGAAAAAGAACAATCTGGTGGCTCTTCTTGAGTTTAACTGCCAGAATAAGGGGAATTCCGATGCTGATAGCTAAAATAACTGATATTAGTCAGTTTAGCTGATGATGCTGGTCAAGGCGATAGATAAAAAGTGAAGGACGGGGAAATAGTCAGAATTTTCCCGGATGCCAAAGATCAAGCTATTTCTTTGTCCCTTGTGTCATCGGGGAATCTTCCCTTTTAACGCTAGATATTTTCAGGAATTACTAGAGACAAAAAAAATTAAAGTTCCTCAACTGCTCCCAGAACGGTTAAGCTTATTTTAATCTCTGTAATTGCTTTTATGGCTCATTTGACTTCTGAAAGACTCAATTTAACCACAAAAATCGCCTATGGTGCTGGCGATTTGGGACCGGCTATCACTGCCAATATCTCGGTATTTTACCTGCTATTTTTCCTCACTGATGTGGCAGGATTATCGGCAGGATTAGCTGGTAGTGTGCTGATGGTGGTGAGAATTTTCGACGCTATTAACGATCCGATCATTGGCATGTGGAGCGATCGAACTCGTACTATCTGGGGTCGTCGCTTACCATGGATGTTATTGGGGTCGATTCCCTTCGGAATTAGCTATTTTTTACTGTGGTTAATCCCGACTAATAACCAATTATGGCTATTTTTATATTATATTTTTATTGGTATTATCTTTAATTTAACCTATACAGTAGTCAATCTTCCCTACCAGGCACTCACCCCTGAATTAACTTATGATTATAATGAGAGAACCCGCTTAAATAGTTTTCGTTTTGCCTTTTCCATCGGGGGCAGCATTCTCTCATTAATTCTCTATATTATCGTCTCATCGTCCTATGCCAACGATCTCCATCAAGCTTTTTTATTGTTAGGTGTAGTTTGTGCTTTAATGTCGATTATAGCAGTTATTTGCTGCGCTTTAGCTTTACAAGAACGAGGAGCAAAAGCGATTCTCAATTCTCCCCAGAAAAAAGTTTTGGCAATTGCTTTTATAGTTATCGGTGGGCTTTCCTCGGTCTATGGACTAGGAAAAATTGGGGTAAATCCCAGAGACTTTATCGCTATTTCCACAATTTTATTAGGAATAGAAGGGATAGTTTCGGGGTTAACCCTTTACTATGGCAAAACTGAAAATCATCTCAAGGATAGCGCGGCAATTAAACAGAGAGAAGCGGATAATAATACCGAAACTATTCCCCTGAAAGAACAATTAAAAATAGTTTTTGGTAATCGTCCCTTTTTATACGTTATTGGCATCTATCTTTGTGCTTGGTTAGGAGTACAATTAACTGCCTCGATTTTGGTTTACTACGTCGTCAGCTACATGAGACTATCGGAAGCAGAATCGGGTTTAGTCGCTTTGGCAGTACAGGGAACAGCTTTAGTGATGTTATTTTTCTGGCAAGCAGTTAGTCAGAAATTAGACAAAAAGATAGTCTATTTTTTAGGGATGACATTCTGGATTATTGCCCAAATTGGTTTATTTTTGCTCCAACCAGGAGAAATAACTTTAATGTATGCTTTGGCAGTTTTGGCAGGATTTGGCGTATCTGTGGCCTATTTAATTCCTTGGTCAATGGTTCCCGATGTGATTGAATTAGACGAATTAGAAACAGGAAAACGTCGAGAAGGTATTTTTTATGCTTTCATGGTACTTTTGCAAAAAATTGGTTTAGCTTTGGGGTTATTTCTTGTCGGTATTGCTCTAGAAACATCGGGTTTTAAACCGAGAATCCCAGGAGAAGCAATTCCCCTGCAGCCAGATAGTGCTTTAATAGCAATTCGCCTAGCAATTGCTCCTTTACCGGCATTTTTTCTGATCATTAGCTTAATTCTTGCCTATTTTTATCCAATTACTCGCCAAGTTCACGCCGAAATTTTAGACCAATTAGCAACAAGAAGACAAGAGGAAAAGTAAACATCAGTTTTTTGAGAAACACTGTCAGTTAAACCCCGTAATAATTTTTCTTCTTCAGGTTCCAATCGTTTTGTAAATTATCAAGACAAAGTTATACTAAATCCGTTGAGTATAGGCTACATATCAGGACAGGCACTCATGCAAAAGGGGAAATAAATAATCAGTTTTTAATAACCGGATTTAGTATTAGACCCATGATTGCAGACATTTTTGAAAATTTTCCTTTTTACGATGGTTTTCCTGAATTGAGATTCTCCCCCCTACTAAAGCAAGGGGGAAAAAAAATCAATTGGCACGCTGTTCAACCAACAGTTGGTAAGCATGATTAAAATCAGCCGTTGTAATGCGAATCTCAGCCGGGTCAGTCATTCCCTGATGGCGATAACGACGAATTGCCATCAGTGCCGCTTGGTTACATAATAACGCTAAATCTGCGCCATTCCAGCCTTCGGTTGCCTCGGCCCAATAGCCTAAATCCACATCCTGTAAAGGACGTTCATCATTATGAACCCCGAGAATTGCTAAACGACTAGAGGCATTCGGTAAATCAACTTTTAACTGTAAATCCAACCGTCCCGCTCGCAATAAGGCTGGATCTAACGCATCTGGGCGATTAGTGGCTCCAATCACTAAAATCGTTGCCCCCGTTTGCAACCCATCCAACTCCGTGAGGATTTGTCCCACAACCCGGTCACTCACTCCTGAATCCCCACTATAACGACCTCTTGCTGGTGCTAAAGTATCAATTTCATCAATAAAAACCACACAAGGTGCTGCCTGACGAGCTTTGGCAAACAACTCACGCACCGCTTGTTCACTCGCACCCACCCATTTACTCAAAAGCTCAGGTCCATTAATACTAATAAAATTAGCTCGCGCCTGAGATGCAACCGCTTTGGCCAATAAGGTTTTTCCCGTTCCGGGGGGACCCCAAAGTAAAATACCTTTGGGAGCTTGGGCTTTGGTTTGCGTATATAATTGAGGATGGAGTAATGCCCCTTCCACGGACTCCTGTAGGGTTTGTTTAATCTGTTCAAGTCCGCCAATATTGTCCCAGTCCACATGGGGAGATTCCACTTCCACAGACCGCAATACCGCCGGTTTAACTTCTTTAAGGGCTTGCAAAAAGTCGGCTTGGACCACCGTCATTGTTTCTGGAATTTGCGAGTCAATCGTAGGAACCTGGCGTCGCAAAGCACTATAGGCCGCTTTCTGGCAAACGGCTTTTAAATCTGACCCGACAAATCCCACAGCATTATCGGCAATCAGAGCTAAGGAAACTGATTCATCTAGGGGCATGGAACGGGTGAGAATTTGCAGGATTTCTAAACGGCCCTTGCGGTCAGGCACCCGAAAGAGGACTTCTCGGTCAAACCGTCCAGGGCGACGGAGGGCAGGGTCAAGATGGTCGGGACGGTTTGTCGCCGCTAGAACAATCACCCCTCGGCTTTGGGCAAAGCCATCCATTAAACCCAGCAATTGGGCTACCAGTCTTTTTTCTACTTCCCCTTCAACTTTACTGCGGTCGGGTGCCATGCTATCAATTTCGTCAATAAAAACGATACAAGGCGCATTCTTACCGGCTTTCTCAAAAATTCCCCGCAGTTTTTGCTCGGCTTCCCCATAATATTTGCTGATCACCTCTGGTCCGACTAAGGCAATATAGTTAACACCGAGTTCTTCGGCCAAAGCACGGGCGGTCAGGGTTTTACCGGTTCCAGGGGGTCCGACTAAGAGAACGCCGCGAGTGGGTTCAAGTCCTAACTTGGCCAACAAGTCAGGGCGTTTCAGAGGAATGGCAATTAGTTCTTTGAGTTCTTTAATCACTTCCGTCAAGCCACCAACATCTTTCAGGGAAGCCGTGGTCGGTCCTTCGGGCGGTGTCACAGTGTCTTCAACCCCTGAATCAGTGGGAGATGACCGATTGCGATTGACCTCAAAATCATCCCCGCCAGAATTGCTCGGACGAGAAACTCCCCCTGAACGGGGAATACCGCCAGAACGGGGAATATTACTCAAGGGACGGGAATTAAATTGCATTTCGGTTTTAATTTCCCCTTTTTCCAGTTTCTCTTCCAAGATTTTAGCCAGTTCGACTAATTGCTCGAAGCCTTTGAATAATTCTGCCATAAAATTTCTCCTGAGTCAAGTGAAAGATGGGGACTGCAGCAATTCTCATTTTAAGGTTTCATGACATTAAAACCCTTGCACCTAGAGGGGTTAATAATTCTTAACGAGTCTCTAGATCGCTGAAACAACGCAAAATCGTTTCAAAATGAGAATTGCCGTGGGGACTGGGTGATAGATGGGGTGAAGAAGTCCGACTTGAGCAGACTAATTACCTTTAAAATAACAGATCTGCCGCGCTTTTTACCCGGGCTAGAGGTTCTACTGACCGGGGTAAACTGGGTAAGCGAATCAAAGTTTGATCTGGGAATAAATCCCAATCAATTTCCTCATTAGCGTGATAACGATTCTGCACGACATAACGTTGATAGACTCCCATTTTTTTCAAAGATGCTGTCAATCGCAGTTGTTCGGCAACTATAGCATCTTGGGCTTGCAAAACTCCAATAAATTCTGTATGTTGGGGGTCTTTTAGTTTTTTCTGGGCAGACATCACTTGTTGTCTTAAGGTTCGCAATCGTCCCATTAAATCTACACGCCCTAAGACATTTTGATACTTCATCCAAAGCTTAAAAATCCAACTTAACCAATCTCCTAAAGCCGTTGGCATTTCCAAAAATCGCAGGAGATGACCGGTAGGAGCCGTATCTAAAATAATCAAATCTTGTTGTTTCTGGTCTAATAAATCCATCACTGTTACTAGGGATAACATTTCATCAATTCCTGGCAGAGATTGAGCTACAATTTGTCGCCAAGCTTCCGGAGTATAAGCTAGTTTGATGTTTCCTTCTTCCTTACCTTCACCACTAATCATTTCTGCCAGTTCCCATAAATAATCATCCCGAAATTTTTCTAAAATGATATTAGCATCAACTTCTTGACCACTTAAATTATCAGTTAATTGTGTGGATTGATGTCCTAACTTTGTCCCAAAGGCATCTCCCAAAGAATGAGCCGGATCAATAGAAATAATTCTAATTTTTTGATCGGGATGACGATTAGCTAACGCCCAACCAATGGCCGCGGCAACGGTGGTTTTTCCCACCCCCCCCTTGCCACCAATGATAATGAGTTGGCGTTTGTCGTCAATAAAATCACTAAAACTCGGCAGAATTTTTTGCGGCCATTGAATAGGAGGCGGGGGAGTAAATTCTACTTTTTCGATGATTTTAATTTGACTCATGATCTGATCTAATGCTTCACCTCCTAGGGGTTCTTTTGATTGTTGGGGCAGGGTGAAAATTGTCTCTTGACCTGGAATTTTTAGGAATTTATCCAGGAGTTGCTGTTGCTCACTATAGCGATCTAAATTTTGATTAGGATCCGTTAGAATTCGATTAATAAATAAGCTGCCGCAGGGAATATTTAAGTGATGCAAACTATTGAGTAATCGTTCGGTTTCTAATAAACTCATCGGTTCGGCAATTGCCACAATTAAACAAAGGGTAAAATCCCGATCTTGTAGGATTCGTTTGCCTTCGGTTAATTCTGCTTGTGTTTTGACTAAAAAGTCATCCACATCATCGGCATTGTAGGTTTTTGAAAAAGTTTGCGAAATAACACGATGTTTTTCTTGAAACAACTCTAAAGAATTTAAAATAATCTCTAAAAAGTCTTTAATTCCCAATAAATTCAAGGTATGACCAGAGGGAGCCATATCAACAACAATTCGATCTACAACATTGTCAATAAGTAATCGTTGAATTTCTAATAGACCCATAATTTCATCTAAACCTGGCCAGTCTAAATCCCAAACAGGAGTTAAATCTTCTCCTTCAACAAAACTGCCCCGTTCTACTAAAAGTTCTAAAAATTTTCCGTATTTTTCTTTAAATTCTAAGAGCAATTTTTCCGCATCTAATGCCCTAACTTTTAAGTTGGGTAAGTCTTTTACAGGTGATGCTTGATCGCTAACTTCTGTTTGCAATACATCCCCTAAAGAATGAGCAGGATCGGTTGAGATTAACAGGATTTGTTCCTCGGGAAATAATTTAGCCCAACGGCGAGCAAATCCACAGGAAAGGGTGGTTTTTCCCACTCCTCCTTTGCCACTAAACATAACTAAATGTCGAGTGTCATAACGACTTAGAGAGTTATTTACCAAGTTAAAGTTAGTCATAGAGAAATCAAGTTAAGTAAAGTGATAGGGGGGAGAAACTTGTCCTAATTGTAATTCCCAACGGGGGCAGGCTTTCTGCCAATGCAAGACTTGCTCGATTAGTAAAGGTTCTTCTTGAAAATCAACTAAAAGATAAATTCGTGATTCTGTCCCTGGAGCAGTAATAATTCTCGTTGATGGATAGCTTTGGGTGATTAAATTCACGAGATTTTGCCATTCCGAACCTTGCAAAGTATAAAAATCTTGTTGGGCTTCATAAAGCTGTTTTTTGGCTAAAAAATATTGTCTGCCCTTGCTTTCAGAAAAGAGTACAGGCTCCTCTGGCTTACGGGGATTACATTTTAAAAGATATTCTCCTTTTCCCTCAAGTTCTTCAATTTTTTCTTGATATTCTTGGCCATGAGAACAAAGATGAGTCAGTAAATTTTCTGCCTCTAAAAAAGATGTGCCAAAACGTAAGGGTAAAATAGTGGTTTGTTGAAATAATTGACAGATGACTCGATCATGACATAAAACGGATTGAATCAAGCGTTCATCATCATTTTGTAAAGTGTCTAAACCAACTTCGGGTTCGACTACGGCCGATAGCTCTCCACCAGTTATCAGTAACAATGGGTTAGCCATTCCAACGGGTAATTTTAGGCTTTCTATGGGGGTTTTCAAAAAAGCGTAAGTATATAGATTGTACAATTTCATAGGGTTTACCAAAAGAAAATTGACGATTTTTTACAAGTTTTTATATTGGGGCGTTGATATGCTAGAATATTCTAAGTTATTCAGGGATTGTTATGACAACCACTCGTCCACCCAGACCAATTAGATCTAAAATTAGCACCATGCCTCGGAAACAATCTGAAGCAGATCACCAACTTGAGCTTTATAAGTTAATTACTGAAAAACAACGTATCCAAGAAAAATTAGAAATGATGGAGCGGCAGATTCAGCAATTAAAAAATCGTCTCACGTTTGTGACAGAGCAAATTGAGACTACAGAACAAAGTATTCAAAATTTGCGTACAGCCAACCCTCCTAGTGTAGCTAAAAAACCTGATTCCCCCAAAACTGTTGCTCACTCCTCTAATAATTCCAGTAATTTCCAAACTTTTTACCTAGAATATTAAGGCTTAACCAAGGGCTAGTTCTGACCAAGCTTCAACGAGTTCTTGAGCTTGTCAAATCCGCCCTTACTAAGCTTACAATTTGTGATTTTGTTCATGATCTATGTGGTGGGAAAGATTGCAAGTTTAGAGAGAAGATTCAGATTCGTTTTCTGCCTCTTCTTCTTCTAAGGCTTGAATTTTTAATAAAAGTTCTTCTTCCTGAATTTCAAACTCCTCCTCAGAAATGTTGCCCATATCGTAAGATAGTTGTAAGGATAATAACAATTTGTGCAAATTTTCCGCCTCATCATATTCTATATCTGCACGCTCTTGAATTTTCTCCCCAATCCAGATCAGACCCCCAATAGGACCGGTAACAGGAAGAAATAAAAGATCGAGAAACATAACTAATACTCTCCTTAGACAAGTTGGGCAAAGGTATAGGGTGCGGTTAAATTGTTATAGCGAATTCTTAGGCGATCACCAAACTGCTGATCGATCGCTTCAACGTTTTGGCTAAATTCCGGCTCTTGCTCCCAGGGAATTAAATAAGCTGCATTGTAAATCATGTCATCCGTCATCGGATCGCTTTCAATCACCTCTTGGGCGCGATGATTTAATTGCTCTCTAAAGACTTGAATAATGTCTTGTTTCCGTTGCAATACAGTGGCTTCAATGAGTTGACCTATATGGATAATTTCTTCCATATTTAAGTTTTTACCCATCATCGCATCCCGTTCTTGCTTTAACTTAGGATTAGACTCCAAAGCCGCTTGTAATTCCCACTGATTATCCCAAAAAATCTTAATGCTAACCTCTCGTTGGCCTGACAGTTTAGCAAATAATTCTTTCAGTTGGGTTTTATAGGGACTAATTAATTGTTCGGTGACGGATTCCCAGGTTTTGATAACTAAGCCAAACCGCAGGGGCAACAACGTTGTAAACCCTGCTTCCATGACAGTTTCTAATACTTTTTCATGGCAAATTAAATAGCGACGGGATGCCAAATACTTCTCTTTATGAGCAGCGGAGTAGAGAAAACTAAAACCCTCAATCATCTCACTGTGAACTGGCTCATTATCAATCCCTTGCAAAACGAGTCCGTCAGGAACTGGTTCGGGAAATATTCCATATAAATAAAGACCCACTGTCATCAGTATTCTCCCAAATTAAACCGGCTGAGAAGTTAAAACCAAACGAAGCTTTAGATGAATTAAATCTAGTTGAGCTAAACCCAGATCAACATTTCCTTCCACAACAACCCCTGTATTGAGGAGTCGATCCACTAATTCTAACACAGAAGGCTTAATACCCTCCTCTCCCGGGTAATAACTCCCTGCTTCCGGTAAAAGAGTTCCAAACTCTCCTAAGTGGACATTTAACTCTTCTGGCTCAACCTCAAAAATTTCACACAAATAGAGAATTTGTTCTTGCAATTTTTGGATACTTTCTGCGGCTCTATCTAAATCAGACTCACTGAGAACCCCTTTTTCCATCCGGCGAATGATTTGGGCTTCGAGCAATTGGCGTACCAGTTCCACGACAGTTAACAGTAAAGGGGCTAAACCAGCTTGGCTATTACTTTCTGGACGGGTCAGCAAGGCTTGATTATCAGAATCGTAAGGTGTGCAAGCAAGTGTCATGGTGGGAATTGGTAAATGAGCAGTTTTTGACGGTGAGTCTCTAGTGGGGAGCTTGGGCAAGAAATTTTATCTGAGGGAAAATAATGATTTGACATACCCCACGCCGTTTACGACGTGGATTCTTCTCGCATCACTGCTGTGAATTTATGGCTCAACGAGTCCACTTGAATTAGATTCCTGGCGAAATCCCACCCAGAGGTGGTTCTCTCCTCAGACTTTCGCGACCTTACAGAAGCCTGTTTTCCTATGCCCTACGATACAGTTCAAAACCTCTAAAATCATTGGTTTCTTTGGTACTTGACGCTGAGAGCTTTTACCTATAGGAGCACTCCCCTAGAGAACCCCATAACTCTAGTTTTCAAGGTGCGTTCATCGGTTGATGACTGGGTTTTTTAAGCGGTTGCTTACCCGGCCCGCTATTCTTAATATCATACATCCTATAAAGTCGCCCTAAAAGGGCGAGGCTTTCAACCCAATTTTTCGGTAAACTTCTTTACCGTTTGAGGATTCAGTTGAGGAATTTCAATGTATATAAGGAATGTGCCTGCTCGTTCGGACTGGTATCACGGCTCTCCATTGCACTCAATTTGCCTAAGGATTTTAAGGCTTGAAGTCGCCGTGAAAGTTCCAGGTTTTCTGCGAATAAAGCTTGGCATTGGCTAGGGAGGTGGGGATAACCTTGGCACCCATCAATTGCCATTTCCCTGGCTTTATCAAGAGGGGCAACCGTCAACTCGTGTAAATTTCCTAACCTTTGAGGATTCAAGTGAGGAATTTCACGCATCTGAGGAATGTGCTTCATCGTTCGGACTGGTATCATGGCTCTCTATTGCACTCAATTGGGTTAAGGATTTTAAGGTTTCAAGCTCAGTTTCTAGGGTTTGGAGTCGGAGTGAAAGTTCCCGATTTTCTGCTAGTAAAGCTTGGGATTGGCTATGGAGGTAGGGGTCTCCTTCCCACCAGTTGATTCCCATTTCCTTTGCTTTATCAACAGAGGCAATTAACAAACGAATGCGGATATTTATAAGTTCAGTGGAGGCGATCGAAACGGAAATATCGCCGGCAATCACAATTCCTTTATCTAAAACTCGTTCGAGTATATCCGCTAAACTCGAACCTTGAGTTGCTGTTTTTAGGGAGTTGTTTGACTGGTTTCTGAGCGAGCCAGCAAAAGTGGAAGAAGTCACAGTTAGTTTCACTCAATAAGAGTATAAAATTAGTCTTTTCGCTGGGGCAAGTTGCCTCGCAGTAAAGATTGAATGGCTTTTAACGATTGATTTCCTGTCGAAGGCTCAGAAGTTGACACTTGGGCATCGGAAGGCTCCTCTTCCTCTAGAAAGGATAAGGATTCTAACGGATTGTCCTCGAGGATTTCCCATAAAATCGCTCTTGACTTATCAACAGATAAATTTGTGCGTGACAAAAGAACATCGGCGCAGATATCACGGAAGTCCGAGTCAGCGGAGTTGGCCGCAATATCGTGAGAGGCGCAGACTTTAGCAATCATTAAACAAGAGCGCAAACCCGACGTTTTTTCAGTCGCAGTTTTCACACGAAAGGTTTTGACGAGGTTGACAATAAATAAAGCATCTTCTCGACCAATCCCCGTTTTTTGAGCAAGAATTTCTGTCTGAGTTAGTTGGTCCGGTTCAGGCATATTGATAGTTACCAACCGATCCATTAAAGCATCTTGGGTAGCATGAACCCCACAGTATTCTTCTGGGTTGGAGGTGAAAATTGCCCGAAACTGAGAATTGACTTGTAGGTAATCGGGTTGATGGCTAGTGGGCGGCAGGGTGAGAATTTTTTCTTCCAAGGCAGAGAGTAAAACGTTGTTGACCTCAGGTCGAGAACGATTGAACTCATCATAAACTAGGGTAAACCCCTCGCGACAGGCCATTGTTAAGCGAGAATCCACCCAATTGTGTTTTAGCTCGTCTTCAACTTTGAGAACGCTGTGGATATAGTTATCCATCAGTTTTTTATGGGTGTAGCCAGACTGACTACCAATTAAATCGGAACTGGTAAAGTCATCATCGCCAAAGATTAGCATCACAGGTCTGGCTAAACAATTGGCCAAGTGCATTGCCAAGGTGGTTTTTCCCGTTCCTGCTGGGCCACATAGATGAATGGAAAAACCAGAGTTTAGATAACGTAAGGCGCGGGTGGCAATTTGATCAATCGAAGGCGTAACAACAAATTGACCGGGGCGGAGGCTGAGGACGGCTCTTCTTGTTTGAGTTTCAGTAACTGTCATAGTTGAAATATAGTAAATACCATTGATAATCCCCGCCTGAAGCGTACGGGTATTCTTGAGCTAACAACTGCTGGTTCAGGTTTCCCCTTAATAACCGAGTAGGCAAGGACGCTTGTGTTACCCGAATTTTACGGCAAGTTTAATCGTCTTTGGCTTTTAAGGCTTACCTCATAATAATATCACAAAAAATTAGGAACTGTCATCAATTAGATCTAGAACCTTGATTCTGAAGGTATTTCAGGATATTCCTTAGTCTAAGGGTCTAAAATTCTTGTCTAGATTACTTTTCAAGACTTAAACAATGACAAGCCCAGATGCAGTCCTTTTCCCTTACCTCCTTTGTCAATAAAAGACTAATAATGACAACATTAGCTATAAACTAAGTGAAGTTTTATAATACTTCTTAATTTACCAGAGCCCTAGAGCAGCCTGAAGAGGAACCCACCACTCCTACGTTGAGTCTAGAAACTTGAAAAGGCAGGACTAGCTAGGTTTAAAACCAAAGGCTTATTGTTGTATTTTCAGATAGTCCTCTAGTTTAGCCAGGAAAAGGGACTAGAGGGTTTTTACTCTAGCCCTAGGCTTAAGTGGGTTGTAATTAACCTAGAGATTTATTTGCCAAAAACGTAGATAGACAACTCTTGACGAAATTGACGCAAATCGTCTTTTAGCTGTTTCGCTTCCGCTAAACGTCGTTCTTGAAATTGACTCAAATCATCCTTCACCTGTTTAGCTCGATCTAGATGAAGTTGGCGTAACTCGTCCTCTAGCTGTTTCGCTGCCGCTAAACGCTGTTCTTGGAATTGACTTAAATCCTCTTTCAGCTGTTTAGCTCGATCTAGATGCTGTTGACGTAAGTCGTCCGCTAGCTGCTTCGCTGCCGCTAAACGTTGTTCTTGAAATTGACGTAAATCCTCTTTTTGCTTTTCCGCCTGAGCTAAACGCTGTTTTTGGGTAGCTGTTAAAAACGCAAGGCTTTCTTGTTGAACTTTTTGGAAAGATTGGCGCAAAGCAGTTGCCTGTTCTTGCGCTTGTTTTTGTCTTTCAGTTTTGACATCCGACAAAAAAGCTTGGACTTCTTGCGAGAGTTTAGCTACTTCTCCAGCAATCGATAAACGCTCCTGGCGGAACTTTTCCATGAGAGCAGGCATGGGGTTGTCCTCAATTACTAAATACTATGGAATGGATTAGACCCAATCACCCGTTAGAAAAACCTTCACGGGGACTGGGGGGAGAGACAGTAGATTCCGACTTTTCTGATCATCCCAAAGTCGAGATAGCGAACTACCCTATCAATTATAGACTATTGCGCCCCAAGAGAGGGGTAACTAAACTCAATAGGGATTAAAGAAAAGCCGAGAATCTAGAAAACCCGGTCGGGTTTTAACTGAGCAGATAGGAGAATCTGTGAGCAATCCTTAAGCAGGAACCGCCGCAGATTGAGTCAGACCAACGGCTTCAGCATATTTGAGGTAGGTTTCAACCGAAGCGATAACTACACGAGCTTCAATCGCTAATAATTCGATTCCCACCAGAGAGACGCGAGCCCAAGCATCAATAACGATACCTTTGTCAAGGATACGATCGATAACTTCAGCCAAGCTAGAGGAAGAGTTAGTTTTTTCAACTGCCATGGTAGTAGACCTTTTTGTTTGTATAGAGAGTGTACAGCGCTGATCCAAAAGTTGAGATGGCGAACTACCCAAGACCAAGGGGCGCGGCTTCCCACCCAAAGAATTGCTTTCTATTCCGAAAAATAGTGAGCCTTACACTCTGGTGATTGGGGGTAAACCTAGCTACAAGGGACAAAATCACGGTTACAAAAACAATTTGTCTGCGTCTAGCTTTGTCTTCGCTATCCGTTGCCGTGCCGACCCTATCAATTATAGACTATTGCGCCCCAAGACAGGGGTAACTAAACTCAACAGGGATTAAAGAAAAGCCGAGAATCTGGAAAACCCACTAGGGTTTTAACTCAGCCGATGGGAGAATCTGGGATCAATCCTTAAGCAGGAACCGCCGCAGATTGAGTCAGACCAACGGCTTCAGCATATTTGAGGTAGGTTTCAACCGAAGCGATAACTACACGAGCTTCAATCGCTAATAATTCGATTCCCACCAGAGAGACGCGAGCCCAGGCATCAATAACGATACCTTTGTCAAGGATACGATCAATAACTTCAGCCAAGCTAGAGGAAGAGTTAGTTTTTTCAACTGCCATGGTAATAGACCTTTTTGTTGTTTTCATAGAAGGTGTACAGTGCTGAAATCATGGAGGATTCAGAAATCCATTTTGTTTTTCTGCCTTCATCACTTCCGCAATTTTAAAGATAACACCCTTGTTTTGTCGTTGTCAATACCTAAGTGAGATTTTTTTCGTTAAGAAGTGTGTAGGGATTTCTCATTTTTTTCGTTAAGAAGTGTGTAGGGATTTCTCAGATAAGTCCGATACATTCGACCTATTGGATAATTTTTTTATGGTACGATGGACGGTTTTGCTTTTTTCTCGATTTTTAGATTGAATTAGATTGAAGTTGCAAAGAGAATAAAATGTGATCTTATAAATTTGGTACAATTTTTACTTGACAAAAATTTCTGGTTGTGGTTCTGTAGTATTGATGGAGGCTTAATGCTTTGCCTTGCTGTGCATTGTTGTCATGGATAAAATACCAAGCAGCGCCAAAGTGATTCTTCCATTTTTTTAGAGAAAGATAGATTCTCTCTCACCAACAGAGAAATCCTTGGTTGAAAGGTATTGTTAAGTCTTTACAATGGGATTAGTTTGACCAGTTTCTTGGCTCTACCTCTCGATGACGTTTACTCGGAATTACCGTCTTATATGACTTCCAAAAATCAGTGTAAGTAACAGCACATGGTCGGTAAACACCGGGTAAACTGACCCCAAAGTTTTTTGGCTGATTGGCGACTCCTATCTCCGCGCATAGCCGCCAATAATTTCCCCTGTCTTTCTATCAATTAACCGCCAAATATAAACCTTTATCGTCTTAAAAAAAACCAATGACTACATTTCATCACACTCTATGACTAATTTGCCTTTTGATTTTTCTGGGTGGTGATTCGGTAGTGGTGATGGAGCCTTAATGCTTTGCTTTGCTGTGGATTGTAGTCATGGATAAAATACCAAAGGACTCCCCAAGGTGATTCTCCATTTTTTTAGAGAAAGATAGGCTCTCTCTCACCAGCAGAGAAATCCTTGGTCGAAAGGTATTATTAAGTCTTCCAAGGGGATTACTTTGACCAGTTTCTTGGCTCTACCTCTCGATGACGTTTACTCGGAATTACTGTCTTATAGGACTCCCAAAAATGAGTGTAAGTAACAGCACATTATCGGTAAACACTGGGTAAACTTGGCCAAGGTTTTTTAGCTGATTGGCGGCTCCTATATCCTAAATGGCCACCAATAAGTTCCCTTGTCTTTCTATCAATTAACCGCCAAATATAGACCTTTATCGTCTTAGAAAAAACAAAAGGGGACATCTCATCACATTCTATGAGCAATTTACCTTTTGGTTTGTCCGAAACCTTTACTTGAAGGGGTACAGCCGCTAGTTTATTGTTGACATAATTTTGTAAACATGACCAATTTACCCCTGTTACTCTGGCAATTCCTCGTCAGGAAATTCGTTCGAGCAAGAGTTGATCGATTAATTGTCTTGGTATCGGGAGAGATAGTTTTATTAGTGGGATTGATCACAAACGGTTGACCACATTCTTGACAGTGACGTTTGGGTTTCCCCTTAGGAATATAACCGTTCTTAATAGTATGGTGAGAACCACAACTAGGACAAGTAAATACAGGCAAACCAGTGGGGGGATTTTGCTCCGTGCTAGGCTGATATTTGAGCAGGCCCTCCACGAGCCATAAAGAGATACTTATCAGAAAAGTCATGATCAAGCTAGAGGTTTAAGGATTGATTTGAGCCAATTATTTTTATTGATAAACTGACGGTTCGCTCATTTTCCACATATGGTGTTTTTGGATTAAGCCACCCACTGCCTGTACTGGCGTAAGTTGAACTAATTCGACTTCGGGTAGGTTTTATCCGTTGTCAAAACACCATCTATAGTGATCTGCGAGCCGAGAGTAATAAGTATATTACACAGTTCATACCGAATAAGCAACATGGTAAGGTAAACACATCTTAACAACCCTTGACAAAATGAACCTCGTGTGAGTTGCTTACCCAGAGGGCGATTCAGGCATATTTAGGTATAATTTCTCATCTCAATTGTTAAACAAAAATCGACCAAATGTTAAGATTTCGTAACTATTTTGATTTACTGGTATCACTTGAAATGCCCACACTTATCACAAAATTAGCCGATTGTCAATAGCTTTTGAGATGCGATACCCCCCCTTGCCTACCCGACTTCGGGTGGGCAAGGGGGGGTGGTAGAATGCCTGCCAGGACTATTGAAAATTGGTATTAGCTATTTTTTCGGGGACTCTAGCCACTATTTTCAGAGATTGCTGTAATGCGGATTGGTTGAGGTCCGTTTAGGTGGATTGACTGGCCAGAAATTGTCTTTGATAGTCTAAAAACTGGCCATGCCATTCCGCAAAACGCCGCTCCCCATCTTTGACCAAAAGTTGGCGGTAGGCTTCCGAGGAAATCCACGGCTTTGTTGGGCGTTGTTGGGCCGAACGAGCTTGGTATTCAGCCCTTGATTGACGGCATTGGTTGTGATAATTTTGGTGCCATTCCTGATAGCGCCGTTCTCCATCCCGCACGAGGGCTTGGCGATAGGCTTCTGAAGATAGACTCATGGTGTTACTCCTTTTCAAATCCCTTGATGGCTTGGCCAGAATTATAACACAATGCGTGAACTAGCCAGTGCTGACCTCTCGTCAAGGTACGATATAGGCCCTTACCCTCAGGGGCAAGGTTTCTTTGCTATCTCAACTGCTGCATTTTGTCCCGCTTTGCGTTGCTACCCTTTAACCAAATTTAGTACCACCAGCAAAGAAATTAGTAAAAGCTGCTTATAGGTGTCTTAAACCTTGTGGTCAAGCACTACAGCTAACCTCATTCAAGAAGTCTAATTCTTCTTGTTTTTTCTCCTCGGTTAACATTGAAGAAGTTTGACTGTATCCTACTCTTTCTTGTCTTTCATACCCAGCTTGTGTTCTGACATAGAGAGCTTTATTGTCAACTAATCTTACACAGCCCAAGGTGTGCCGCAATAGCGACTCTTGTTCGGGTGTTGGGTAAAATCGAAACTAATAGGCTTTCTCCATGCCTCACATTCTAGCATATATGGTGTAAATGCGCTAGTATTTAAATTAAAGCCAACCTAAAACGGCGGGGTTTCAGACCAAAATTTTCGATGATGTTGTTTAATTTGATCCTAACCTATTGTAGGTAAAATATACACTTTAGTTATTAATCTGGTAATTTTTTTTTCCTGGGGAGCCTGATTGAGCAAAGAAATGCTATATTTCTATTAGCACCGTTGCCAAAATCTCTGGAGAGTTGGGTTACTAATATGGTTAAAATTATCGGTCGTCAATCCTTGGGAAGAAAACCCGTTTACGATATTGGTGTGGAGAAAGATCATAATTTTTTGCTGGGCAACGGGTTAATTGCCTCCAATTGTTTTAATAAATCTCACTCTACCGCTTATGCTTACGTCACCTATCAAACTGCTTATTTAAAAGCTAATTATCCTGTGGAATATATGACAGCGTTACTAACTGCTAGTAGCGATAATCAGGATAAGGTGGAAAAGTATCGAGAAAACTGTCAGAAAATGAATATCGATGTCGAACCTCCCGACATCAATCGATCGCAAAAACATTTTACCCCGATTGGACGCAAAATTCTCTTTGGTTTGTCCGCAGTTAGAAATCTGGGCGAAAATGCGATCGAGGCTATTTTAAAAGCCCGGGAAGCAACAGGAGGAAAGTTTACTTCCTTAGGGGATTTTTGTGAGCGTGTTGATTTGCGATTGGTCAACAAAAGAGCTTTAGAAACGCTAATTTATTGTGGTGCTTTTGATAAAATTCAACCTAATCGCCATCAATTAATTGAAGATTTAGAATTAGTAGTTGCTTGGGCGCAAAAACGCACCAAAGAGAAAGAAAGTGGTCAAATGAATATTTTTGATATGCTAGGAGGTAACACAGAAAATAAACAAGAATCCGAGTTTGAACAGTCTCCCAGTGCCACCGCAGTAGAAGATTTTTCCCTACAGGAAAAGTTAAAACTGGAAAAAGAACATTTAGGTTTTTATGTTTCCGAACATCCTTTAAAAGCTTTACAAAGAGCCGCTCAAGTCCTATCTCCTATCAATTTAGCTGACTTAGAAGAACACAAAACCAGAAAAAAAGTTAGTGCAATTGTCTTATTAAATGCCGTTAAGAAAATTATGACCAAAAAAGGGACTCCGATGGCATTTTTAACCCTAGAAGATGCCTCGGGACAATCGGAAGCGGTGGTGTTTTCTGATACCTACGAACGTCTGCAAAAATTATTAGTGGAGGAAGCAACTTTAATGGTGTGGGGAAAAGTTGATCGCCGAGATGATCGGGTACAATTAATTATCGAAGATGCGGAACCGATCGAAACCATTAAAATGGTGATGGTTAATTTATCGCTGCAAGATGTCGTCAACCAAAATCGTCAAAATCTTCTTAAAAGTATTCTGCAATCGGGAGACAAACAAAAGGCAAAAGTTCCCGTTATTGCCACCATTGGTGCGGGAACTCAGCGTCAATTTGTGCGTTTAGGACAAAACTATTGGGTAGAGGATGACAATTCGGTGCTAGAGTCTCTGAAAGTTGCGGGTTTTCTGGCTAATTCTGCACCTCTGATTAATCATTAAATGCTAACTGGCAATCACCCAAGAGCCATGGCTGCGCCAATATTGTTCCTGTAAAACCTTTTCGATTTCCTGTTTCGATAATAATTCTCTTTCGACCCACAAATCAAGACAAATATGGATTTTGATCACCTCTTTGACACTATTGCCACTCTTGTCCTCCATCATTCTCCTAGTGGGATGGAAACGGAAATCGATCGCTTTTTACTAGAACGCTTTCAAGAGTTAGGATTAGAAACATGGCAAGATCAAGCGGGAAATGTCATCGGCAAAATTAGAGGACGAGATTCGACCAAAAAAATTGCTATTACTGGTCATAAAGACGAAATTGGTGCTATTATCAAAGCAATTAATCCCGATGGTACTCTGCAAATTCGCCAACTCGGGGGAGCTTTTCCTTGGATTTACGGAGAGGGAGTGGTGGATATTATCGGTGATAAAGGAACCAGATCGGGGATTCTCTCCTTTGGTTCCCGTCATATTTCCCATCAATCCCCGCAAAAAGTGCAGCAGGAAAACACTCCCGTCACCTGGGAATCCGCATGGATAGAGACGAAATTGACTCCGGAAGAATTAGACGCTTGCGGGGTGCGCGCGGGTAGTCGAGTCGTGGTGGGAAAACACCGAAAACAACCCTTGCGACTAAAAGACTACATTGCCAGTTATACCCTTGATAATAAAGCTTCCGTGGCGATTCTTTTGGCATTAGCGGCCAGAATAATTAACCCCGCAGTGGATATATATCTGGTTGCCTCAGCTAAGGAGGAGGTAGGAGCATTAGGGGCCTTATTTTTTACCGCAAATAACCGCTTAGATGCTTTAATTGCCCTAGAAATCTGTCCCCTCGCTCCTGAATATCCGATTAAGGATGGCAGCAGTCCTGTGTTATTGTCTCAGGATGGTTACGGTATCTATGATGAGCAATTAAATCAAGAATTACGAATTGCGGCCGAAAAGGCGGGAATACCGCTGCAATTAGCCATTATTAGTGGTTTTGGTAGCGATGCCTCCATTGCCATGAAATTCGGTCATATAGCTAAGGCCGCTTGCTTAGGTTTTCCCACCCAAAACACCCACGGTTATGAAATCGCCCATTTAGGAGCCATAGCTAACTGCATTAGCATATTAGAAGTTTATTGTCAACTAATTTAGCTATTTTTAGCAAAAAACCAGAGCATCAATAGAACAATAGCGATCGCCAGTCCGCTAAAAACAGTATTTTTATGCTGCTCTAACTGCATGGGTGCGGGGGATTCTTCTTTTTTCTGTTTATTTGTTCCCTTTTTAAATTGCGCTGTACTATCGGGAAGTTTATCTAAATCGGGAATCTTCGTCATCCACTCATCTGGGCGTTTGAGACGGGGAGCTTCGATAATATAAAGCAGACGCTTGGCCTGTTCGCGAATTTGATAGATAGGATGGGTAATAAGTTGCCTACAGATTTCACTAGCTTTCTCCCCCTCTCCTAACCCTTGATGGGCAGAAATTAACCAAATTTGAATCTCACCCCCTTCTCGGGAGCCTAAGGAAATTAAGGCTAAAGCCGCATTTAATTGCTGGACACTAAGACGATATTGTCCACGCTCAAAAGCACTGATTCCAGCTTGATAAAGGTCTTGAAAAGAAAGATTTTCGGCCACGGAGTCAAGATCGAGATAAATAAAATTTTACATAAGTATAGCAAGAGGTAAGAAGCAAGAGGAAACTTTGATCAGTATCAGATGTGAGTTTTCAGTTCACTGATGGTTCTTCGTTACTTGGTATGGTTTGATCGGGTGGCATAAATAGACTACATCCTTATCTGGCAAGAGACTTAATTGATTAGTTCGTTCTAGATGGAAAACAATTGACAAAAATCGCCAAATGTCTTTCTATATAAGGGTTTCATCTCTTATAACCCCGTCTATTGCCTAACACAAACAAAAAGAACCTCACTTGATTACTGTTTACTGTTCACTGTTTACTGATCACTGAAAAGCTCCCCACCTCCGCCATTGAGAATGAGAATCTCGGCAAAAATCCGGTACACTTTCTGCTAGACCTGTTCAACCCGCACGGCATGAAAGAGAGGAACTCCCTGTTACTAATTATATTAGCGATCGCCACTATACTAATTAGTCTAGTTTTAGGGATTGTATTTGGCAAAAAAGCGGCCTTGTTAGGAATTTGGGCAGTTCCCGCCATGGTCGGTTCTTTTATCCATCCCCGTCTGGGATTATTGGCCCTAATCATCTATCTTCCCCTGAGTAATACCTTCGCTTTGTCTGTGGTGAGAGTTTTTCAGGTAGTGGGCAACTTTATTGGCATAGAGCCCTCCTATGCTCTCTACAAAATCGCCAAGGATGCCTTTTATTTCGCCGCTTTAGCGGCAATTTTAATTAAAACCAAAACTTTTAAGCAATTACGCCCCAAAATCAAGCCTTTTCTCATCACAACTTTGATTTTACTTGCCAGCAGCCTGATAACTTTTCTTTTTGTCAATCTGCCCCAAGGAGCAATTGCTGTGGGAATTGTGGGATTAAAAATCCTCCTAAGTTATATTCCCCTAGTTCTCTGTGGCTACTATCTAATCGAGCAAAAACGGGATTTATTCGTGGTTAATCGGCTTTTAATCGTGATGATCTTAGTCTGTTGTGTTTTAGCTCTAATTCAATACTTCTTACTCGTCCAAGGTATCTGTCCTGATAATGAATTCCTCAATCAACTGGAAGTTCTTGTCCCGAAATCCGACAGCCAATTTTATCCGAATATTACCGAGAAAGCCAGCCTGAAAGCTCAATGTTTTGTCGGGGGTTCAGTGTTGTATAATCCCGATCGAGGCTTAATTCGTCTCCCTGGCACATTTTCTGATCCTTGGCAATGGGGTTGGTTTTTAGTATCTAGTAGCGTCATCAGTTACGCGGCCAGTTTTAGTGATCCGCAAAAAAGATGGCGCGTCGCTGGTTGGGTAGCAATGGTTTTAGTCTTCCTTGCGACTCTGGTTTCTGGACAAAGAATACCTTTCTTGCTAGTACCTTTGTTTTACTTGGTTCTTTTTATTGCTACTGGCAAACATAAACAAAAGTTACCATTAAAATTGGGAATCTTGGGGCTGATTTCCCTGCTCGCGGTGACGTTAAATCCCTTTATTCAGGAAAGAGGGCTAAATTTTATTGATCGCTGGCTATATTCGTCTCCAATTGACTTTGTAGGCAATCAAATACAGTGGATATTCAATTATGTACAGCTTTTTGGTTTTGGTTTAGGCACAGCCAGCAGTGGCGCTCTTCATGTAGCTGGAGAAGAAGAGATAAGACTAATTGAAACCTACTACGCTAAACTCCTCTACGAAATCGGTATCGTCGGTTTTATCGCTTTTATGGCACTGGTGACAATTCTCTGTATTCTCACCTTTAAAGCCTATTTAAAAGTAAAAAATGCTGCTTTAAAGCATTGGGGTCTCTGTATCTGGATTTTCCTACTTTTTATTAGCTTTAACCCCTACTATTATCCTCTCTCCGTCGAGCCAGTTTCTGTTTACTATTGGTTATTCGCAGGACTATTGCTAAAACTGCCGGAAATCAGCGAGAAATTGGAAGATGAGGAGAGATTTCTCGAAAAAAATGAAGTGGAGAATTAAGAGGATTTTTATCGATAATTAAATTATCTCTCGACTGATAGGAGTTAACCGCAATGACAGCAGAAACCCTTGCCTATTCCCTCGAATCTGTCCTCAAGGAAATTAAAGATAGTATTAAAAGTGTTGATCGCAAGCTAGACACCTTCCAGAAAGATGTTGACCAAAAGCTAGACAATCTCGAAAAAGGTTTTGACCAAAAGCTAGACAATCTCGAAAAAGGTTTCGAGCAAAAGCTAGATAATCTCGAAAAAAGTTTTGACCAAAAGCTAGAAACCTTACAGAAAAATGTCGAGCAAAAGCTAGACAACCTACAGAAAAATGTCACCGATGTGAAGATAGGACTAGCAACTTTAACAGAGAAAGTCGATAGTATCGATAATCGACTGATCAAGGTGGAAGGAACCCAAAGTAACCAAATTTGGACATTAATAACTCTCTTGAGCGCTTCCTTGATTGTTGTGGGGTTCCGTGCTTTTTTTATGGGCAACAATCCCTAGGCGATCGCTGTAGAGTAACGAGACTTTCTCGCTTGTCCCACCCGACAGGCTGCCCCCAGGAAAAACTTTTTCGGCAAGCCCCTGTTTTTTTATACACTTTATTTAAACAGTTTGAGTTATAAAATAACCGGCATGACTCAACTCACACCGCGCCCTAGTGTCTTAATTGTCGATGATTTGCCCAATAATGTGCGGCTATTGTCGATTATGCTCACCGAGAAGGGCTATCAGGTACGCAAAGCGATTAATGGACAGATGGCCCTGAATACAGTGCGATCGCTAATTCCCGACCTGATCCTCCTCGATATTAATATGCCCGATCTCAATGGTTATCAAGTTTGTGAACAGTTAAAAGCTGATGAAAAAACCAGAGAAATTCCCGTAATTTTTATCAGCGCTCTTGATGATGTCTTAGATAAAGTCAAAGCTTTTCAAGTGGGAGGTGTTGATTATATTTCTAAACCTTTTCAAGGGGAAGAAGTCATGGCCCGCATCGAAAATCAATTAACTATTTCTCGTCAAAAAAAACAACTCCAAAACGAAATTAAAGAACGTCAAAAAACTGAGGAAACTTTAGAAATTTATCTTCATGCTGTCTCTCACGATCTCCGCAATCCCGTGATCGGGATGTCAATGATCTTAAATAATTTAATTAAAAATTCTCAGGGAGAAACTAAAGAAGTATCCCAGAAGATTTTACAACAGATGGCCAACAGTTGCGATCGACAATTAACTTTAATTGATTCTCTCGTCGAAACCCGACAAAATGATCTTTGGGGAGTTTCCCTAGAACTAAAGCCTTTATCTCTCTACGAAATTGGTCAACAGATCAGTCAGGAATGGGAGTTAAGATTAAAGGAAAATCAAGCAACTTTAATTAATAATTTTTCCCCCGATTTACCCTTAGTTAATGCCGATGCTCACCATCTCTGGCGAGTTTTTGAGAATTTATTAGCCAATGCCCTTAAACACAATCCCCAGGGGATAATTATCACTTTATCCGCTAGACTAGAGGGCAATTATCTCCGGTGTAGTATTGCCGATAATGGGGTGGGAATTAGCGAAACCCAGAGAAAACAATTATTCGATCGCTATCAACGAGGCAATAATAATAATCAGATTAGTTTAGGACTAGGTTTATATCTATGTCGTCAAATTATCCATGCTCACGGAGGTGAAATTGGCATTATGAATAATGACGAAAAAGGTTCACAATTTTGGTTTACTTTGCCCTACTAAGCTGTTGACTAAGTAGGTAGATGTTAAAAACTTTCAGACACCCCCCTTATCAAGGGGGGATTAAGGGGGGATCTATCTTCAATTTAATTATAACCAGCTACTTATCTACATTACTCGTTAAGACTGTCTATGAGCAGGAAGAGCCAGTTTAAACATTTGTTTTTTCCTGTTACCGGGGAAAGAAAGGGCTAAGATCTATTTAGATCAACTATCTTCACTTGCCATGGCCGCTAATGCCGACTATTCTGCCCATTCTAGCCTTAACTTGCAACAACCTTGGCATACCTATCCGGTGGAAACCACCCTATCTATCCTCGGTAGTTCGGCTGTTAATGGCCTCAATAGGGAGCAAATCGCCCAAAGAATTAAATATTATGGCAAAAATGAACTACAAGAACGTCCAGGGCGCAGTAATTGGCAAATTCTCCTAGATCAGTTTACCAATATTATGCTCCTCCTCTTAATTGCCGTGGCCATAATTTCCGGAGGACTGGATTTACTAGCATTACAGCGCGGTCATCTGGCTAAAATTGGTGTTCCCTTCAAAGATACGATCGCTATTTTAACAATTGTCATCCTCAATGGTATCCTCGGCTATCTGCAAGAAAGTCGCGCCGAAAAAGCTCTGGCCGCTTTAAAAAAACTTTCCTCTCCCCAAGTTAATGTTATTCGCGAGGGCCAACGCAGAGAAATAGATGCGGTTAATCTCGTCCCTGGGGACATCATGCTGATTGAAGCGGGAACCCAAATCAGCGCCGACGGCCAAATTATCGAAGCTTTTAACCTGCAAATTCGCGAATCGGCCTTGACAGGAGAGGCAAATAGTGTTAATAAATCCGCCTCCATTGACCCCTTAGACAGGGATACTCCCATTGGCGATCGCTTAAATTTTGTCTTTACCGGAACAGAGGTACTGCAAGGCCGGGCCAAGGTCATCGTTACCAATACGGGGATGACAACGGAATTAGGCAAAATCGCTCAAATGTTAGCAACAGTCGGCAATGAACCCACTCCTCTCCAAAAAAGAATGACTCACTTGGGTAATGTCCTTGTTGCTGGTTCTCTCATTTTAGTTGCCCTGACTATTACCATCGGCCTGATCAATGCCGGTTGGTCGGCCCTAGAGGAATTAGTGGAAGTTTCCCTTAGTATGGCAGTAGCCGTCGTTCCCGAAGGATTACCCGCAGTTATCACCCTAACTCTCGCCCTAGGTACCCAACGCATGGTCAAACGTCAGGCCTTGATTCGCAAACTGCCGGCAGTAGAAACCCTTGGTTCCGTTAATGTGATCTGTTCCGACAAAACCGGGACGCTAACGGAAAATAAAATGACCGTGCGGGAGATAGAGACAATTAATCGCAATTTTTCGGTGACAGGGGAAGGATATAGCCCAAAAGGACAATTTTTAGACTCCGAGCAACAGGCGATCGATCCCAAAACCGATCTAGAATTACATCATCTTTTAATTGCCAGTATCCTCTGCAACGATGCCAGTCTAAACCTCGATAACGGTCACGATAGCATTTTAGGCGATCCCACGGAAGGAGCCTTATTAGTTTTAGGGGCGAAAGCGGGCTTAAATTTATCCCTAACCAAGCAAGAGTTCCCTAGAATCGCTGAAATCCCCTTTTCTTCTCAAAGAAAGCGAATGTCGGTCATTTGTCAAGGAGTCAATCCCGTACTGTTTACCAAAGGTTCCCCGGAATTAATCCTTGAACAATGTCTCTCCTATCAATCGGGATTAGAAAGTCTTCCTTTTGGGGATGGAGAAAAAGAAAAAGTCTTAGTCGCTAACAATGCTATGGCTAACAGGGGTTTGCGAGTCTTAGGATTAGCCTACAAAAACCTGATTTATCCGCCAGAATCAACTGAAATCAGCGAAGATGCCCTAATTTGGTTAGGAATGGTCGGTATGATCGACGCAGCGCGACCGGAGGTACAAATCGCCGTGGCTAGGTGTCGAGAAGCGGGAATCCGTCCAATCATGATCACCGGCGATCATCAATTAACCGCTCTAGCGGTGGCTAAAAGTCTTGGTATTGCCCAAGCGGGAGCTTTAGTCATCTCAGGGCGAGAATTAGATAAATTATCACCAATTCAGCTAGAAACCCTCATTGACAAAACTAACATCTATGCCCGTGTCTCCCCCGAACATAAATTAACCATTGTCCGCGCCTTGCAAAAAAAGGGTAAATTTGTCGCTATGACCGGAGATGGGGTGAATGATGCTCCGGCCCTGAAACAAGCAGATATCGGCATTGCCATGGGAATCTCCGGCACCGATGTCACCAAAGAGGCTAGTGATATGATTCTCCTTGATGATAATTTTGCCACCATCGTCGCTGCCACGGAAGAAGGGCGAGTGGTTTATAACAATATTCGCAGTTTTATTAAATATATTCTCGGCAGTAATATCGGGGAAGTGATTACTATCGCTGCTTCGCCTCTTTTGGGTTTAGCTACTCCTCTCACTCCCCTACAAATTCTCTGGATGAATTTAGTTACTGATGGTTTACCTGCTTTAGCTTTGGCAGTGGAACCCGCTTCTCCCAATATTATGCGTCGCCCTCCTTTTAGTCCCCAAGAAAGTATTTTTGCTCGCGGTTTGGGCAGTTATATCGTGAGAATTGGGATTATTTTTTCGATTATTAATATCACTCAAATGTTAATCGCTGTGCGCTTGGATCCACTTTTTGGTAATACTGGTTCATGGAAAACTATGGTTTTTACTACTCTCTGTTTAGCTCAAATGGGTCATGCCATTTCTGTGCGATCGAGCGATCATCTTACCATAGAAATGAATCCTTTGACTAATCCCTATCTCTGGGTAGCAGTAACCCTGACGACAATTTTTCAACTGATGTTAATCTATGTTCCTGCCCTGCGGGATTTTTTCGGCACTCAATTTTTAACTAAAGAAGAATTATTAATCTGTTTGGGATTTAGTACCTTGTTATTCGTTTGGGTGGAGTTAGAAAAATTATTTACCCGTTGGTATCATCGGCGATAATCAGGGAGTTTTTTTCATTGTTCAGTAAACAGTGAATTGAAAACTCAAATCTGATAACTGATAAACCCCATCCACAGGGAAAACCCTTGTTTGGCTTTTTCAGCTACGATTCTTATATAGGGTTTGCGGCAAAAAGTACGGGCGAAGCATTCGGATAGAAAATCTACGGTTTCATCGATAGGTTATTGCCCGAATGCTTCGCCCCTACAGGACGCGGGCCGATGAAGACGCAAGGTTTTGAAGCACGATTCTCTCAAAATCTTGCACCTGTTTCCAGAGAAAAGCCAGAAAGCCCCTACCTTGCCTACATTTCACATTTATTCAGCAAATCCTACATAGTAATAATTTTAAGGTTTAGTGCCTTGGCCGTGAAATTCCAGTTCTCTAGCTGATTGCGGTTTGGCTTACTATTAAAAATTGTTTTGATCTAAAATTGAGTTAGCAATATTGTATTGGGAGTATCAAACAATGGAACCAGTTTCTCTGATTATCGCCGCCTTGACTGCTGGTGCGGTTGCTGCGGCTAAAGATACGGCGGAAAAAGGTGTTAAAGATACATATCAAGGTTTGAAAACCTTGATTAAGCGTAAGTTTACTAATGATGCTTTAGCACAGGCAATGGTAGAGGCAAAACCAGAGGATATCAAGAAAGCTGAAGGTTTGTTAAAAGATAAAATTGTCGAAGCGGGGGTTGATAAAGATAATGAAATCATTAAATTAGCCCAAGATTTACTAGACAAGCTCCAAGAACAACCCGGTGGACAACAAATTATCACCCAAAATATCAGTAATTTTAAATATGCTGCTACCTCTGGCACGGGTAATGCTAGTATTAGCAGCATCACCGAGCATGGCACATCTAAGGATGACTGAGACTGTATTTTAATTAATCAGGATGGTTGATATGTCAGAACCAAGCGAAATTCAACAAAATATTACAGAAGCTCAATATGCTGCTACCTCTGGGACTGGCAATGCAACCATCACGATTACCAATTACTATTATCGAGAAGAAGCAAGAATAGCCCCTGCTGATTCTGCCGATGTTGCCGATGATAATCTGCCCTGTCCCTATCGTGGCTTGTTTCATTTTGGGCCAGGAGATGCAGAATACTTTTTTGGGCGCAAAAGCTTTATCACAAACCTATTTCAGGCAACCCAAACCCGTAATTTCATCCCCCTATTAGGTGCGTCGGGAAGTGGCAAATCCTCGGTAGTTTTTGCGGGATTAGTCCCTAAATTGCAACAAGAAGGTCACTGGCAGTTTACCCATTTTCGTCCCGGTTCTGACCCTTTTCATGCCCTAGCTTTGGCATTAGTTCCCCTTTATACAACTAATTTAAATGAGACAGAACGCCTCGCCCAAGCGCGTCAGTTAGCCAATTATTTGCGTGATGGCGATATTTCTTTAGCTGACGTTGTTGCCCAAATCCAACACAATTATCCCAGTGAACGGGTGCTGCTAATTGCCGACCAATTTGAGGAACTTTATACCCTCTGTCCTGATGAAACAATCCGTCGTAATTTTCTCGATAAATTAACTACATTCCCCTTTGAAAGGGTAGGAATGGTGTTGGTATTAACTATGCGGGCGGATTTCTTGGGGAATGCTCTTTCCTATCGTCCCTTTGCCGATGTCTTACAAAATACTGACTTGAAATTGGGGCCGATGAACCGAGAAGAACTCACAGAAGTTATTGAAAAACCGGCGCAAAAATTGGGGGTGACATTGGAAGCGGGACTGGTGGAGCGCATCCTCGATGATGTGGAGAGTGAGCCGGGGAATTTGCCATTACTAGAGTTTGCCTTAACGGAATTGTGGCAGCGGCGACAGGGCCAACAGTTAACCCATCTGGCATATACAGAAATTGGCCAAGTGCAGGGTGCTTTGGCCCGCCATGCCAATGAAGAATATGACAAGCTGAGTGAGGCGCAACGGGAACAGGTGCGGCGCATTTTCATCCAATTGGTACGCCCAGGGGAAGGCACAGAAGATACGCGGCGGCTGGCGACAAAAGCGGAATTGGGGGCGGTAAATTGGGCGCTGGTGAAACAACTGGCGGATGCGCGTTTAGTTGTCACCAGTCGCAGTGAAGAGGCACAGGTGGAGACGGTGGAAGTGGTGCATGAAGCACTGATTCGCAATTGGGGGGAATTGCGGGGCTGGATGGACACAGACAGGGTTTTTCGCGCTTGGCAGGAGCGTTTGCGGGGGGCGATGGGGCAATGGCAAAAGACGCAGGGGGATGAAGGCTCATGGTTGCGCGGGGCGGCGTTGGCGGAGGCGGAAGAACAATTGAAGAAACGCCCAGAAGATATCAGCCAAAGTGAACAGGATTTTATCAGGCAGAGTCTCCAAGAGCGAGAACGGATAAAACAAGCCGAAGCAGCCCGCAGGCGGCGCGAAATTAGAACCGCTTGGGGGATTGCGGCGGGTTCCTTGGTGGCGGTGGTGGTTAGTACGGGATTGGGTTTGATGGCTTTGCAAAAAACACAACAAGCGGAACTCAATCTGGCAAATGCTCGCGGGTTTTCTTCCTTGTCTTTGTTTGATAGAGGAAAAGAATTAGAGGCTTTTGTTGAAGCGATTAAAGCAGGAAAAACCCTACAAAAGCAGCAGGCATCCGACACGAAGGTGACGAATGCCTTACAGGAACTTCTCAACCGCAAAAGTGAACGCAATCGCTTAGAAGGGCATGGTAGATATGTCCATAGCGTTAATTTTAGTCCTAACGGCAAGACTTTGGTGAGCGGTAGTGATGACAAAACTATCAAACTCTGGAATGTAGAAACAGGCCAAAAACTCCACACCTTCGAGGGGCATGGTGGCCCTGTCTATAGCGTTAATTTTAGTCCTGACGAGGGCAAGACTTTGGTGAGCGGTAGTGATGACAAAACTATCAAAATCTGGAATGTAGAAACAGGCCAAGAAATCCGTACCCTCAAGGGGCATGGTGGCACTGTCTATAGCGTTAATTTTAGTCCTGACGGCAATACTTTGGTGAGCGGTAGTGATGACGGGACTATCATACTCTGGGATGTAGAAACAGGCGAAAAACTCCACACCTTCGAGGGGCATGGTGGCCCTGTCTATAGCGTTAATTTTAGTCCCGACGGCAAGACTTTGGTGAGCGGTAGTGGTGACAAGACTATCATACTCTGGAATGTAGAAAAACCCCAAGAAATCCGCACCCTCAAGGGGCATAATGGCCCTGTCTATAGCGTTAATTTTAGTCACGACGGCAAGACTTTGGTGAGCGGTAGTGGTGACAAGACTATCAAACTCTGGAATGTAGAAAAACCCGAAGAAATCCGCACCCTCAAGGGGCATAATAGCCGTGTCAGAAGCGTTAATTTTAGTCACGACGGCAAGACTTTGGTGAGCGGTAGTTGGGACAACACCATCAAACTCTGGAATGAGTCAACAGGCCAAGAAATCCTCACCCTCAAGGGGCATGAAGGCCCTGTCTGGAGCGTTAATTTTAGTCCTGACGAGGGCAAGACTTTGGTGAGCGGTAGTGATGACGGGACTATCAAACTCTGGAATGTAGAAATAGTCCAAACCCTCAAGGGGCATGATGACCTTGTCAATAGCGTTAATTTTAGTCCCGAGGGCAATACTTTGGTGAGCAGTAGTGATGACGGGACTATCAAGCTCTGGGATGTAAAAACAGGCGAAGAAATCCGCACCCTCAAGGGGCATGATTACCCTGTCAGAAGCGTTAATTTTAGTCCCGACGGCAAGACTTTGGTGAGCGGTAGTGATGACGGGACTATCATACTCTGGGATGTAAAAACAGGCAAAAAAATCCACACCTTCGAGCGGCATAATGGCCTTGTCAGAAGCGTTAATTTTAGTCGCGACGGCAATACTTTGGTGAGCGGTAGTTGGGACAACACCATCAAACTCTGGAATGTAAAAACAGGCAAGGAAATCCGTACCCTCCATGGCTTCCAGGGGCATCATGACCGTGTCAGAAGCGTTAATTTTAGTCCCGACGGCAAGACTTTGGTGAGCGGTAGTAATGACAAAACTATCAAACTCTGGGATGTAAAAACAGGCAAAGAAATCCACATCTCCTATGCCTTCAAGGGGCCTGAGGGTCCTGTCAGAAGCGTTAATTTTAGTCCCAACGGCGAGACTTTGGTGAGCGGTAGTTATGACAAAACTATCAAACTCTGGGATGTAAAAACAGGCAAAGAAATCCACACCTTCGAGGGGCATGATGGCCCTGTCAGAAGCGTTAATTTTAGTCCCGACGGCAAGACTTTGGTGAGCGGTAGTGATGACAAGACTATCAAACTTTGGGATGTAGAAACAGGCCAAGAAATCCGCACCCTCCATGGGCATGATAGCCGTGTCAGAAGCGTTAATTTTAGTCCCGATGGCAATACTTTGGTGAGCGGTAGTTGGGACAACACTATCAAACTCTGGAAGGTAGAAACAGACTCGAATTTATTGAATTTAGATGCTTTAATGGGGCGTAGTTGCGATTGGGTGCGGGTTTATTTGCACAACCCTAATTCTGGTGTCAGGGAGGAGGATAGGCATTTGTGTGATGGCATTGGTACAAAGAATTAATTGTCAGCTAAGTTAGTTCTGGTTAAGAAGATTTGGTCATGACTTCTACTATTTATCTGTTAAAAAAATGACAGGAGATACTTTATATATAAGCACTCAGGTTTTACCCGGTAATAAGATTGAAATTGCCACCCCTGAATTAAATGTGGGTGAGGTGTTTGAAGTTTTAATACTTGCCAAAACTCCTCAAGATAATAATGAATCTGATCCGTTAATAGGTTTATTTAAAATTTCCCCCAGAGGAATATTTAGCAATGATTAAACTAGCTGCATTGGTACGAATATCACCTAGTTAATGCTAAATTTATCATCATTAACCAGTAAAATAATTTTATTGCTTAAAGGGATTAATAATAGTGAATTTTTTATTAATAGTTAAACCATCCTGCATATCTTCTGAATACAAAATATTTGCATCAGAAAATAAAGCGCAAGCAATCACCAAACTATCCCAAAATGATAGATGATATTGAGTTCTCAGATTAGATGCAGATTCAAAAATATCAAGATTAAATGATATAACTTGATATTTTCAAAAGGAAATAATTAATTTAAACAGTTGTTTTTCATCAAGCTTATGCTTTTTAAGTAAATTACAAGAAACCTCATTAATTATTTGGGTACTGATAATGATGGACTTTTCTTTAATTAATTGTTTCGCTAATATTCTTTTAGTTTCTTCTTTTTTATCAGTGGAAAAAGCATAAAGCCAAATATTAGAATCAACAAAACAACTATGATTTTTAAATTCTGTCATAAATTTCTTCTCGTTTCATAAATTCTAAATTATCAACCTCTATAGGATTTTCCAATAGGTATTCAATCATATCAATTTCAGGTTCACTTTTACTGAGTTTATTTTGAGCTTTAAATGCGGCAATAAGTACCTGTATCTGCTGAATTTGTTCAGGTTTAAGTCCAGTTACATTAATATTTTTAATCATGGCTACATTGGAATAATTTTTACTTTAATTATACTAATTACACCCTCTCACAATAATGCTCTTACTTTTTTACATCTTTGACTAAAATTATCGGTGTTTATGAAGAGTTATTATAGCCTAGTCTTTGAATTATAACAAAGAGAGGCAAGCTCCGTCACTTACGTCCCCAATTCATCATCAATCAAAGTTTACCGCTTGGATAACCGAGAAATAACCCGTTTAAAGTCATATCCCCCCGTAAGCAAAACTAGCTCGACTTTTGTGCTTTTCTAAGCATACTGCCTAGTCAGGTTAAATAAAACTAAAGCTATTGAGAGAGAAATAAAAATCTACACTTCAACCAAATGAACCCAACTTAGAGAAGATTTAACGCTGTTAAATAAGCGTTTATCGCTAGGGTATAAATTTGCTTGAAATCGTTGAGCTAATACTAGATAATGGGCATCATAAGTAGCAGGAAGATTCAAGGTTTGCGAAATTTCTATTGCTTGGTAATGGAGGTAATGATCTCCATGAAACTGAATAGGTAAATCTAAGACTTCTGTAAGGAGGGTTTGCGCTTCCGTCTCCAAAATTTGACCAGCTTTTTTCAGACGATAAAATACGTTAGTGACTTCGTAACATAATAAAGTTGGTGCAATCACTAAATTTTCCTCGGTCATCCATTTTTGCCAGAGTTGACTGTACATTGTTACAGAAGGTTCAACCGTTGTTAAACGAACTATAAAACTAGAATCAACACAGATAAATGTATTAGTCATTATTTTCTCTATTCACTCACAATTTCTTCCATCAATTGCCGATCTCTTTCTTCTCTCATTTGATGAATAATTTCAGTAACATCGGTTTTAAATGGTTTTCCCTGACGACGTTCATAAATGGCTTTTCGAGTTGCGTCAATTCGTTCTAATGCAATTTCCCAAGAGGGGTGATCTTTGAGTTTTTTTCCTAACAATTCTTGTTCTTCTAGGGACAAGGATTTAATTGCCTTAACTAGAGATTCCACGAGTTGAATATTCATTTTTTTTACATCTTTGACTAAAATTATCGGTGTTTATGAAGAGTTATTATAGCCTAGCCTTTGAATTATAACAAAGAGACGCAAACTCCGTCGCTTACGTCCCCAATTTATCATCAATCAAAGTTTACCGTTTGGATAACCGAGAAATAACCCGTTTAAAGTCATATCATCCTGTAAGGAAAACTAGCCCGACTTTTTTAACAATTGTCGGCAAAATTTTGCTTGCTTTTTTCAGGGCTTTTTGCCATAATATTTTTATAAGACTTTATATATAATGGACTGGTGGAGTCCACCCAAAAATGCACGGATTCCCATTATAAGAAAAGTATAACCGAAGCCGCCGCCCAAGTCAAGGGATTACTCCTCTTTTTTTTGAGAAGTTTTCAAAGAAAAAAAACAAAGAGGCAGCCGGAGATATTCGGTTTTTCTTCACTATTTGGGCGAAAAAACCCTTTTAGGATGCCTATAATAGGAGATAGAAAGGGTTAAAAACTAAAAAAAAATGGCGGAGAGAGTCCAGAAAATCCTTGCCCAGTGGGGAATTGCCTCCCGAAGAAGGGCGGAGGAGATGATCGTAGCCGGCCGGGTGAGACGGAATGGCAAAATCGTGCAGTTAGGAGAAAAAGCCGACCCCGAAAAAGATCACCTAGAGATAGACGGAAAAAAAATTGAACCGGCCAATCGTCCCAAAAGATTGTATATACTGGTCAACAAACCCATTGGTGTGGTTTCTACCTGTAGGGATCCACAAAACCGGCCGACAGTAATCGACCTTTTGCCCGACTCCCTTGCCAGCGAGACGGGGTTACATCCCGTAGGAAGGTTGGACATCAACACCACTGGGGCTTTACTCCTCACCAACGACGGTCAACTCACCCTCACCCTCACCCATCCCCGTTATCATTTGCCCAAAACCTATCGGGTTTGGCTAGATGGTGCGATTGATAGACTTGCTCTCCAGCGTTGGCGAGAAGGTATCCTCTTAGAGGGAAAAAAAACCTTACCCGCACAGGTTGAGATCCTCAAGCAAACCGACCAAAAAACCCTACTAGAAGTTATTTTAGTGGAAGGAAGAAATCGGCAGATTCGCTCTGTAGCCGAAGAATTAGGTTATCACGTCCTGAAACTTCATCGCAGTGCTATCGGTCGTATTCAACTAAACTCCGGTAATAATTCCCCCTTACCCTTGGGTCATTACCGTTTTTTAACCCTTGATGAACTGAAATATTTAAAGAACCAGATTAACTAAGCTGAAAGTCAGCCCCTAATAGCGATATGTTTCGCCTTCTCCAATCACAACTCGACCCCCAGCATAAACAGCGCACCAAATTACTGGAAATCGGCGTTTATTTGCAAAAAAATCGCCTAGAACAGTCCCTTTCTCTCGAGGAAATTGCCCAGAAAACCTTAATCCCGCGCCATCGTCTAGAAGCGCTGGAAGCGGGGGATTTGGAGTCATTGCCCGAACCGATTTATATTCGTTGGTTAATCAAACAATTTGCTGATAGTCTGTCCCTGGATGGTGAGACGATTAGCCGACGTTTTCCCACCAAGGTCAATAACTTTTTTAGGGGAACAAAACCGTCTTTATCGCTGCCGAGTCTTCAAATTCGCCCGATTCATCTCTATTTTCTCTATTTAATCTTAGTTATTGGTTCCGTACAAACCCTATCCCACGTCCTGCAAAAATCGGTACTGCAATCGAATCGCTTACCGCCGCCTTCCTTGCCACAACAGCAAATTGTCCAACCGAAAAGCAATCCCCTTCAACCGGTAGCCAACAAAACCAGCAATAATCAGCAGCTGGTGGTGGGGGTAAAACTGGAGGATGACTGCTGGCTGCGGGTGGTGGTGGATGGCAAGACAGAATTTGAGGGTGTACTGCCCCAAGGAAGCCATCGCACTTGGCAAGCAAACCGAGAATTAACCGTGAGGGCGGGTAATGCCGGCGGGGTTTACGTTGCCGTTAATAACGCCAATGCTAAACAACTGGGGCAACCGGGCAAAGTCGAGGAAGTCACCTACCGGGCAAATTGAGCTAATTTATGCAAAAGGTTTTTTCACCCCTCGATCGCCTTCAGGGAGGGTTAATCGGGGCATATATTGGGGAATCCTTGCATAATCAGCCCCTAATACCAGCCTTTAACTATGAGGCGACACCGAGGACGATCCTGCTTTTGCAAGCTCTGCAATCTCAGGAGGATTTTCCCCTTGCGATCGCAGCCAAGCAGCAGTCGGAATCGGCGTTATTATTTGTGCTGTTGCCGGAGATTTTAACCTGGCCCGACCATGGGGAACGTTGGCAAGCTAGATTAAATTTTTGGCTAAAAAAGGGCTTAATTTCCGATTTAACCCGACAAGAAGCGATAATTTGGGGAGAGGCGGTAGGTCTGTTATTACAGGGAAAAAGGCCTTTAAATCAGTTAATGGGGCAATTACTAACTATTAACCCCAATAATAAGCTATTAGAGCAGATTCAGTCAGCTTTAGGGCAAAATCATCCCTTAGAGTCCATTTTATCGGCTTGGGCGAAAGATATCTCACCTTTGGGAATTGCGATCGCAGCTTCTCTCTATACTTTTCTGCAAACGAGCGAGGATTTCGCCGTGAGCGTGCGTCGTGCTAATTCTAGTCCCTATCAACGGCAATTAACCACCACTTTAGCGGGAATTTGGGCGGGATTGTACAACGGTATCGGGGGGATTCCCCTAGCTTGGCGGCAAAATTTGCCGACAGAGCCAGTTAAACAGCAATTAATGGATAAAGCTGGGGAAATCTATCGAATTTCCCTAGGTATATCTCCTCATCTTGTCCTATCTCCTCATACTGCCGTCGCTTACGGGGGAACAATCCAACCCCGTCCTAGCTTAAAATTGGTCTCTCAAGACAGCTGAAGATCGCTGTTATTTGGCTCACAGGCGCTCGCTGGCTTTAATAAGCGATAACATCTCCTTCTTCCCAGTCGAGGGGAACATGGGGGAGTTGCCCGGCAATAGACTGGCGTGTGCTGGCAGAAATGCCTTTGGTGAAGATGCGTAACACCAGCTGCCCTCTGGCATCTAGACCGATTCCGGTGCCAGTTACACCGGGTTGAGCCATCAACCAAGCTTCTTGGCTGTCACGCAAAGCCAACAACTGTTCCTGAGTATAATTTTTCATCGAAAATTTGGGTCTGAAACCCCGCCGTTTTACGGCGGCTTTGCTGTTAAATATTAGCACATTTACGAAATATATGCTAAAATATGAGACATGGAAAAAGCCTATTCTTACCGATTTTACCCAACACCAGAACAAGAGTCGCTATTGCGGCGCACTTTGGGCTGTGTAAGATTAGTTTACAACAAAGCTCTCCACGAACGAACACAAGCTTGGTACGAAAAGCAAGAAAGAGTAGGCTACGCTCAAACTTCTTCAATGCTAACCGATTGGAAAAAGCAAGAAGAATTAGACTTTCTCAATGAAGTCAGCTGTGTACCTTTACAACAAGGGTTAAGGCATTTACAAACAGCTTTTACTAACTTCTTTGCTGGTCGTACTAAGTATCCTAACTTTAAGAAAAAACATCAGGGAGGAAGTGCCGAATTTACCAAATCTGCTTTTAAATTTAAAGACAGACAAATCTATTTAGCCAAATGCACAGAACCTTTACCTATTCGATGGTCAAGACAAATACCAGAAAGCTGTGAACCAAGCACAGTAACAGTCAGATTACATCC
>NZ_JAPZRB010000154.1:0-1331 GCF_027531105.1 Microcystis sp. LE18-22.4A | reverse complement strand
TTACCGCGTTCGATTCCTCGTAACTCCATATTACTCATTAAAGGCATGGTTCTTTCCTCCTCAAATTGTTTGATTTTACTTTCTAAACTTGACTGCAATTCAGGGGATAAAGTCATCATATTGTCGATAATTTCAAACAGTTTAATTATCTGTTCTCTCTCAAACTCCTTTTCATACAATCCCCTGATTAACTTCCACTTCCACTGTTCCCGTTGTGGCAGCTTCCCAGTAGTCGCTTTTGTTTTCAGGTGTGCCATCACTATTATAGCAAAGGGATTACTACTTGCTTCCAATTAGTCACTGATAACTGATAACTGGTAACTGATAACTGAATAGAGTTTGTCAGCAAAACGTTTTTTGGTCTTAGCTGAAGCGGTAATCCGTTTGAGTTCTTTTTCTAGGGATTCGGGAATTTTTGTCCAATCAATTAGTTGGTGAACTTCAGGAAAAAAGAAGCATAAAAACGCTTCAAAATACTCGCTTAATGCTTCTTTCCAGGGTTCATCATAATTGGCGGTTGTTTGGTTCATGAATTACGACAACAGTTTTAATTTTTCTCCGCTTCTGGCTAAGAGTTTAAAGGTGAATGGGTGAGCAGTGCAGCACCCTAGGGTAAGATTTTCTTATTGGATTTTTGCCAAAGACTGCTTAAATTCTGCGAGAGAATTAGCGGTAACTGCTGATTTTAGTATCTCTTTTAAGAGAGCAAGGTTAGTGATTTTGTCAATCATCTCTTCAATTTCTGAAGAAATCTGTCCGAACCGCACAGTTAAAACTGTTTTTATGTCATCGCGGCTATTTTCTAACACCCCAATTTCCTTGCCAATCTTCTTACCCTGTTCTATTCCTCGTAACTCCATATTACTGATTAAAGGCATGGTTCTTTCCTCCTCAAATTGTTTGATTTTACTCTCTAAACTTGACTGTAATTCAGGGGATAAAGTCATCATATTGTCGATGATTTCAAACAGTTTAATTATCTGTTCCCTCTCGAACTCCTTTTCGTATAATCCCCTGATTAACCTCCACTTCCACTGTTCCCGTTCTGGCAGCTTCCCAGTAGTCGCTTTTGTTTTCAGGTGTGCCATGACGATTATAGCAAAGGGATTGCTACTTGCTTCTAGTTCTGACCAGCTTTCCTCATAGTCCAGTAATTTAACCGTTGGGAATTTGAGGCTGACTTCACAGCCAGCGATAGTATAATTATAGGAATCTGGTCGCCAATTTACTCGTTCATCTCCTAATATAGCGAGACTGATAACCGGTTTCTGATACAAATCAAAGGCCCGATAGTTATAAATATACATCCTCTGAGGGAAATTTTCTTCGTA
>NZ_JAPZRB010000047.1:0-6651 GCF_027531105.1 Microcystis sp. LE18-22.4A | reverse complement strand
TCTTTCAACTTTTAAATGGGTACGGGAGGCGATCGCTTTCCACTGTGCCTGGGTGATGGGATAACGTCCCATGTAGAAAGAAGAAACGGTTACTCGGTGTTGAGGTCTTTCCCATCTAAATCCTTCCCAACCAAATTTTTTTACCAGTCTTTCGATTTCCTCATCTTCTGTTCCCATCAGGAAAGTTCCCCCCGGAATGGCGACCATTTCTAAGGTGATGCCTTTGCCCAAATCTTGGGTGTAGTAGCGGGCGGTTCTGCTTTTGCGTCCGATGATTTCACCACGATAGTCAAAGGTGACAGTTTCAAACTTGTCAGTTAGTAAGTCTAATGGTTCTATAGACTTAGATTTAACTACTCTAGAAGAACTTGACAAGTTAACCAATAAGTTTATGATATCTAAATCGCCTCCTTTAGCTGCTATATTGGCATGAATTAAAAGTTCTCTTGCTTCCTCTTTCTTGTCTTCAACGACTTTTCTATAAGCTAAGTTTTTCAGCGATTCAATATTACTTTTTTGTGCCTCTCCAAAGAGAACAAAATTGCTCTTATAAGTTGGTTCTACCCTCGCTAGAGGATGCTGGTTAGGACTGAGCTTGGGAACTTCTGTCATCAAGTATTGTTCTAATTCCGCTACTGTCAGACATCTATTTTGTCTCTTAGTTTCTTCTAAAGCTTGCAGCAGAATATGAGTAAAAGCCCCCCGTTTAATTGACTTAACTTCTAAAGATTTTTCCTTAGTGCGACAGGAATAAAAGGCAATCATGCCCTGATAATCTTGGAGAGTAATCGTCCCCCCCCTAGCTTGATTTTCGACATTGCGACAGGCATCAACGAACATCACCACGTTTCCGGCTCCCCAGTTCCGCAGGCGCTCCGTAATGTAGCTAACTGATAGAGCCGTCTGTTCCAATCGGCGGGGATTGCTATCCGATAGCATCAAGTAGTCTCCCCCTAGTCCCCGATTCCCGTGTCCTGAAAAGAAAAACCAGAGGTTATCGGCACTCGTGAGGAGTTGCCGCTCAAACTGTACGTCGAAGAACGTATCTAAGTGACCGAAGGACGGCTCAGTTGGAATTGGCGGCTCTGTGAGAATCGGATCGGAGTCGTCAGTGAATAAAAAGAGTCCTTGGGGGTCAAATCCTCCTTCTTGGAGCAACCAGTGGTGCATGGCTTCTGCATCTGTCTTGGCAAACTTGAGATGTTCCAAGTAACTGTACTTATTAATACCGATGATGATCGCCCAATTCTTCGCCATGTTTTAAGTCTCTTTGCGCTTAAAAGTCAGCTTGATTTCCGTCGCTCCTCCGACCTTGCCCCGTGCTAAACCCCAGAAGCCGACTTCTCCTTCCCCATTGACAGCGACAGAGAACTCAATTTGGTCGAGATGTATGCTTGGTTTAGCATCTTTACCACTTTCTGGTTGAGCTATTTTGGCTTGCTGATCCGCCTGAATGAATAAATCGCCAACCACGACGAGAAATTGGTTTAAATTCTGTTGGAGCTTGCCAACTGGAAGAGGAACTTTGCCTATTTCTTCAGTCTCTAACGTCTCCTCTTCGCCTCCTAGTCGCCCTCCCAGAAAGATACCACTGGCTTTTTCTCCCTCAGATAGGGGAATTGAAGACGATCCTGTAATCATCCAAAGAGTGGGTTCAGAGTTCTGAGTTGACTCGGACATAGGTTGATTTCTCCAATGTAATGAATTTTCTACTTCGTTTTTATTGTGGCTTCCAGTTCCGCCACCTTCCTCTCAACCTCCGCCATCCTCTGACTCAACGGCACAGTCTCGGCGCAGCCCAAGTAAGCAGCGATCGCACTGACAATCACATCCGTCTTGGACGTGCCAATCCGCTCGACGTACTGGTTGAGTTCGGCGAGGAGAGGTGGGGGAATTCGGACGGCGATTTGTGGTTTGCCCATAACAGTTACATTTCTTCTCCCACCATGCTACCAAACGCATGACTAAGTATCAACACGCTAAATAAATCCCACAGCATCCCTAACGTTTTCATCCGTAACTTCCAGATATAAAGCTAAAGTTCCTAAGCTTGAGTGTCCAGAGATTTTCTGGATCGTTCTCAGGGGAACCCCCGCCGCGTGCATTCGGGTTAGAGCAGTTCGCCTAAATGAATGAGTAGATATGCCCTTAAATCCCAATCGATCGCAAGCTTGCCTTAATGCCAGATCGGTATAGGCGCGGGTTAGAGGTTTGTCGCCCGCCCTGCCGGGGAAAAGGTATTCGTTCGGGGAAGCGGTCGCAAGATAATCATTAAGAATTTTTTCAAGGTTAGGAGAGATAGGCAGCGATCGACTGCCTTTTTTTCCTTTAGTATTTGCTTTTCTTAGTGTGATCATCCCATTGCCAACGTCCCCCGCCCGGATCGATAAAGCTTCGCTGATTCTGCAGCCGCAAAATAAGCAGATAGCGAAAATAGCCCTATCTCTGGGATTGAGAAGATTAAATATGGCTGTTACTTCCCCATCGCTGAGAATTTTTGCTTGTCCATTGCGATCGCATTTCATGGGAGAGACTTGTCAAAAGTTTTATTTTAGCAAGTCTTTCTTAGTTTTATGGATTTAGGGCAAGGAACGCTATATGTAGTGTAGATGCACAGCTTCCCAGACACTATATATGGATTATCTGCAATCATTAATCTGGTATTCGACTGATCCATCGGGGTTGATCCTTCCTCTCGCCTCTACCCCATAGAAAAGCTCCCAGATGGTGACTAATGCCAGGGAATAAATGATCAGGCTCACGCCCGCGATTACTAAATTTTTCCGATTTATTTCAATTGATCGCATTTTGCCTCGCTGTAGCAAGTGATTTGGTCGAATAATTTTAAGTAATTAACCACAAAGAAAAAATAGGCGATCGTAACGGCGATCGATAAAATTGCTATTATTATTCGCAGTTTATAATCTAAGCTATCATCTAAGCTCTTATCTAAACTTTTATCTAAACTGTCATCTAAGCTCTTATCTAAACTATCATCTAAGCTCTTATCTAAACTATAATCTAAGATACCATCTAATCTATTTTTTAAACTATCATATAAACTATCATCTAAGCTCTCATCTAAGCTTCTCATTTTGCCTCCATATCCAAGGTTCGACCGCTTGCCTATCTGTGAATAATCCGATTTTTTTTGATTGGGCGGCTTGAAATTCCCTATCGATCGAATTCCAGATCGGACAATTTCTTTTAAATCGATCGAATGCCCAAACTGTGCCGGCATGAGCCTGTAGCGATTGCACTGCTTGCCATTTGCCACGATCGCTAATGTAAAGAATGGCGATAGTTCGGCCAAATCGATCGGTATTTATTCGATCGATTTTTACAGGCCTATCTTTGATTATTTCTCTGAGATGATCCCTAGAAGCTTTTCCGAAAGGCTGCTTTAATTCAGGCGCATCTATGCAAGCTAATCTTATCTTTTCTCCCTTGTCGGTGGTGCAGGTATCACCATCGTGGCAGCGGATTATTTTTACTTTTTCCCCTGCATCGCCTGTAGATCGGGATTTAACCCCTAGCAAAATTATCGCGATTAAGGCAATGATCAAGAGAGGATATTTTTTACCCATATTACTGCCCTAAAGGAATAGCAAAATAAGTTACCCAAGCTCCATTGATCTTTCGGCACACTGGCGGCCTTACTGTTCTTGGCAATGTGCTATATCGATACTGCTGCCCCTTAAAATATAGATTTCCATCGCCATATTTCATCGGCACTAGGCCCCAGCCGCAATTATTAAGAGCAACTTTTCTTGATTCTTCTCTCTGGATTCGAGAGATAAATTCGCCTTCTGGCTCTAAATTGGCTATATAAACGGTTCTGGTGGCTGGATTATAGGCATTGCTGCCTAGTCCTCCCCTTGCACAATCATAATTAGATATTTGAGGCAGTGATAGGTAGTCAATCGGATTCCCATCATTGATTCTTAAGATTGGTGCTGGTGTTGCTTCTGGTATCTTGACTTTTCCTACCCCGCAGTAATCAGCTTTTCTCAGGGTATTGGTTCGTATTCTGTCAGTCCCGGCTACTTCTGCTATTGTGAGAGGCTGCCCGGTGAGTACGATAAAATCTCCCCTCCGATCATCGGTGCGATAGATTTCGCGGCCTTGAAATGGTGTCGCGTTAATCCCTTCGCTAAAAAAAATAACCCCTAGCAAAATTAAAAGCTTTCGCATTTTCTCACTCCAGATATTGGCCGATCAGCCTTTGGTCGCAACGCGCTCGCAACGCGAGATCGGCCGATTGTAGATTAGTTAGCGGCTTCATATCTCAAGTACACAGGGCTGCCGCTGCTTCCGACATTTCGGCAGATTGGCCCGTAATTTTGCGCCGTTACGGATCCGAGGGTGTAGTTTGTTGATCCGATCGTAAAGCTGAAATCGCTCCCCCAGGGATTCCCTTCTGCTGGCTCCGCGAATCTTGCGATCCCGCAGCCATTGGCTCTTGCGGTGCGATTGCCCCCGGCTTTTACGGCTACGGTGGCCGCTTGGTTGGGGGTGTATCCAGAAAAATAGAAGTTGCCATTCGGGTCTTTTCGGGCTGCGCTAGTCGTTCCTCCGTCCCATGGCGGGGTCGATCCATTGCACACGGGTGCGCCGCTTAAGCTTACTGGGGTAGCGATCGATCTTGCGGTTCCGTTAATGTTGATGCTGGTTGGGGTGGCTTGATTCGCACTCACTCGGACAATGCCGCAGCTATTGGCTAGGATCGCTGTGGGCCGGCTGCCGCCATTGGTCGTTAGCTGAACTGAGGTATTGGGGCTGTGGCCTCTGGAGTAAACCACGTCCCGTCCGCTTTCGACTGTTTTGATTACTTGAGCTTGGACACTGGTTCCGATTAGCGAGAGTATAGCTGTGCTTGCTACTAGAAGTTTTCTCATGATTCAGATCTATAGATTAAGTGCCTTTCTTATTTTTTACCAAATAGTTTTTATTTTTTCCAGATTTTTTTTAATTTTCTTCAACCCCAATCACCAATATTTTTACTTTTGTTAATTGCGACCTCATCCTGGACCATTCCCGCCATACTTGAGCCTTCTGGCGATCGTATCCAGATAATTGGCTTAGATATCCCTCAGAGGTTCCTTGACCAAATCTATAAGAAATTCGGATAATTTCAATTCTTGCGCGCTCTCTTCGGGCTATTTCTTGCTGTATCTGAAAATCTCTAGCGATTTCTTCTAATTTCAAAGTTTCTACTAGAACTAATTCCCTGAGTCGGTTGGCTGATTCGGCCCGATTTCTTTGCAGTTCCGCCACCTTGATCTGTAAATCTCCGATCGCAATTACTCGTGAGGCTGCTTCGCCTCCCCCCTGTAATCCCTGCCAATTGAAAAGGCCGCCTAGTAGTTCCCCGGCGATATTTCCCAGTACATTACCAAAGATTAAGGTTAAAGGGTTGGCAATTAAGGGGCTATCTTTATTTATTTGCGCTGCTGGGAAAGTTCCCCATAGTAAAACTTGTAAAAAAGGGCTAAAAGTGGAGACATTGATAGTTTTCAGATTGCTTGATCGCGCTTCGGCGATCCTATTTTCTGCCTCTTCTATGCGTGCATCCATCTCTCTGAGAATCGGCGATCTAGAAAGTGCTAGGGATTGTAATTGTAAAATACAGCTTTCTGTGGATTCAATGCAAGGAAGATCGCCTTTTAATTGACTCCAAACATCCTCAGCTATTTTATTCTCGATCAGGGAATCGAGATCAGGTCTTAGTAATGGGTTATCTTCTGTCCTTGGCGCGTCGTTAATTTCCCCTTCTACCGGTTCGGTTTCCGTGGGGATTGTTTCTTCTACTGTCGGCGGAATTGGGGTAGGATTTGCCAGAATTTTAAGGGGCAAACAAGCCAAGGCGATTAAGATTAGTAAGCTTTTCATCGTACTCCTTTCCTCCATGCCCAAGGAGCGGTCGCAATGCGCTCGCTACGCGAGATCGGATTTGCTGATTTCCATAAGCCCGCTCCTCGATCTCTCGCGCTTTGTTCAGCTTGTTTTAATCCCATAAAGTCGCCGCATTTCGAGGCATATTGCGGGTAATACCAGGCTAGGCCTGCTGATAGCAGTCGTTCCTGAATATTTATATTATTCACATAAAGAATTGAGGCGGTTCGGTTAAATCCTCCGTCGCCCCTGTTAACTATTTCTAATTCTTTCCCCACTGTTAAACTGGCTAGGTAATCCGTCGCCTCTTGTCCGAATGGTTGATCTGGTTCGGGTGCGTCAATGCAAGCGAGTCTTAGGGCTTTTTTATGGCAAGATACCCGCAAGCTATCACCATCATGAATGCCAGTTATTTCGCATAATCTTGTATTTGCGCTGATTGGTATTGCGCTAGTGATTAAGAGAATTGATAGTGTTGCGGTTTTTTTCATTAGCTTAGGAGATAGGAGTCAGGAGATAGGAGAATAAGATAGTAAAAAAAATCTTAGGAAACGATTCTTAAGAAGGCGAAGATGGCTTAATTATATCATATTTTCAAAGTAATATCAAGTGAGTTAATGACTGATAACTGATAACTGATAACTGATAACTGATAACTGATAACTGATAACTGATAACTGATAACTGATAACTGATAACTGATAACTGATAACTGATAACTGATAACTGATAACTGATAACTGATAACTGATAACT
>NZ_JAPZRB010000103.1:0-5839 GCF_027531105.1 Microcystis sp. LE18-22.4A | reverse complement strand
CCTCTGCTCTTTCTTCTTCTTTAAGAGCTTTTTGTAAGTTTTTCTTTTCTTCTAAGTCTAGGAAATCTTTGGCTGGCATAAGTAGGATTTTTCTCAAGTTACTATTTCTATTTTAGGTGGTTTAAGTGCGTTTTAGCTTATATTTTAAGGTCTGTTCTCTTATTGTCGTCTCTATTCCCTCTAAAGTTTGAATTTTTTCAGCCTCAGCTTCCTGATGAAGAATCTTGGCTATCGCTTGAATATGTTGGTTAAGTTCTTGTTGTTGCTCTGGAGTCATTTTTGTCTTTTCCCTACTCTTTTCTCTATCCCATACCCAATTGATGCTTTTGTCAAGTAGTTTATTTGTTCTTCAGCTTTGACTTGCTCCCTGTCAAAACTATCACACAACTGTTAACAGAAGCTAATTTATCGTTAGAGAAAGTCTATCGTATTGGTCGTATTGCTCCCTTAGCGAAGACGATGATTATTCTCGCTCGTCGGGGTCAATAAATCATACTAAATCCTATTTAAAAGGTATAGGAGAGGTGGGAGCAGGGAATTTGAGCATTTGTACTAAAATTCCCAATACGCAGTTTAAATACAGTACAGCTTAGTCAAACTTGGGAACAATCCAAGCTGCTACAATAGCCAATAAAACAACAATTTCTAAGACCTTATATAAGTTAAGGGATTGTAGCCACTGCCAAGTATTGGCTAGACGCAAACCTAACCCCCATTGACGTAATTGAGATAACCATAATTTCGGGCTATCTTGTTCACGAAAATGCCATTTAAGGATAGATAATAACAGGGGAACCCCTCCCACTTTAGCAGTCATGAGCAGGTGCAGGATCAGACATACTGCCATAATTAACCAACTGAGCAAATGGGCATAATACCAAAAGTGATTCAATTCCCCTTCCGGTAGCCATTTGGAATCCATCATCCGACCACTATACAAGGCAAAAGTTAGGGCAAAAAGAGTCAAAGTATTGACTAAACGATGGAGACTATACCACCAAATCGGCTTACCAAATTGGGTTAATTTGTTAAGAGAATCACTTTGAATTAATCTTTTGTTGCCGCGACGAAAAGCATAGATAGCAAAAACGGGAAAGATAATCAGAGTATAGAGGCCAAAAGTGCCATGAATACTTTCAATTTCTTGATATTCTGGTAAGGGCAGTTTTAACCAACGACCGTCAAAAGTATCATAGGTCCAATAGGCCGTAACCATGGCGGCAATGAGGGCAATTCCCGTGAATCCGTGCAGAATTCGCAGTAAAAGAGGTTGATAAGGTTGATTAGTTTTCATGAACTCGATCGATACAATGGGGTATGTAAACTTGCCCAGATACTATGTTAACTAATCCTTGGCTCGTCGCTGTTCTTCTCAATACCGTCCTCCTCGGAATCGCCTGGATTGCCCCAAAAAAGCTCTTAACTCGGATGGGTTATCTCCATGCTTGGGTTTTAGGGGTGATTGTCTGGGGAAGCTTGGGATGGCGCGGTTATCTAATTGTTTTATTCTATTTCCTCGTCGGGTCTACTGTCACCCGCATCGGTTTAGCGCGCAAGGAAGCGGAGGGAATTGCCGAAAAAAGAGCGGGGGTGCGCGGTCCTGAAAATGTCTGGGGTTCCGCTTTAGCGGGGGCAATTTGCGCTATCCTAAGTCTTTTTGCCGCTTCTCCCTGGGATTACCTCTTAATACTCGCTTATGTGGCTAGTTTTAGCACCAAATTAGCCGATACTACTGCCAGTGAGGTGGGCAAAGCTTATGGTAAAACCACTTATCTGATTACTAATTTTAAATCCGTCCCCCGGGGAACAGAAGGTGCTGTTAGTTTAGAAGGAACGATCGCTGGTTTGTTGGCAGCCACGGCTATTTCCCTGTTAGCATGGGCTATCGGTGCGATCGATCTTCTTGGTGTGTTATGGTGCGTAATTGCGGCATTTATCGCCACCAATATCGAAAGTCTCATCGGTGCTACTCTACAAACTCGCTTTCTGTGGTTAACTAATGAATTGGTCAATGTGATCAATACGGTTATCGGTGCGATCGTAGCTATCCTGTTAAGCTTGCTCTGGTCTTTCAGCTAAAATTAAGTGACTAAAAAAATTTTTCAGAGAATATCTATGCTAAAGTGGCGTTTTTGTGCATTGTCCCTGCTGTTACTGCTAATTACTGCCTGTGGGACGGAAAATCAACCGAATTCTAGTTCTAACACTGCAAATAGTCCCAGTGCTGACCGCTTGCAAACGGTGAAAAATCGCGGTAAGTTAATTTGTGGCATTAACGGAGAAGTGCCTGGGTTTAGCTTTGTTAATGAAAAAGGCGAATATTCGGGCTTAGATGTGCAAATTTGCCGAGCTATTGCGGCTGCTCTCTTTGATGATCCCTCCAAAGTCGAATATCGTAAACTTAGCCCCCAAGAGAGATTTACTGCCGTACAGACGGGAGAAGTGGATATCCTCAGTCGCAACACCACCTGGACGATTAACCGGGATACCGCTCTGGGGATGGAGTTTATCACCCCGGTTTTCTATGATGGTCAGGGAATCATGGCCACGAAAGCCAGTAATGTTAAGAAATTAGAAGATTTGAGCGGAAAGTCAATTTGTGTGCTATCGGGAACCACCACAGAACAAAATCTGGCCGATGCCATGGCAAAAGCGGCAGTGCAAGGTTATAAACCGATCGTTTCCGATGATGTGGAGGCTTTATATACAGCTTATCAGGCGGGGCGTTGTCAGGCTGTCACTTCCGATCGCTCCCAATTGGTGGCCCGGCGCTCGGTTTTTCCCCGACCGCAGGATCATCAATTATTAGAAGTGGTAATATCTAAGGAACCCTTGGCCCCGGCCGTGGCCGATGGTGATCCCGCTTGGTCGAATGCCGTCCGCTCGATCGTTTTTAGTTTAATTCAAGGGGAAGAATTTGGGATTAACTCCCAAAATATTGCCACTTTTGCCGACAGCAAAGACCCCAGTATTCGGCGCTTTTTGGGTATCGATGAGAAGTTAGGTGAAGATATGGGTTTACCCAATGATTTTGCCCAAAGAGTCTTAAAACAGGTGGGTAATTACGGGGAAATTTATGATCGGGAAATCGGTAAACCCCTGCAACTCGATCGAGGTTTAAATAATCTTTGGACAAAGGGGGGTTTATTGTATTCTCCTCCTTTTCGTTAATTTTAAAATTGTGTTTCCTGACGGGGAATATAGACTCCTAAGGCCGCTGGAATAACTCGAAACATGGCGGGAGTAGTGCTAGTAATTTCGCCATCGGTGTTAATACTATGGGGTTTACGAGTCTGAATTTGAATTTCTTTCCCCTTAAGAGTTCTCACCCAAGATAATAAACCCTGTTGTCCTCGCGGTAATGTCCATAAAAGCGGGAAAATTTGCCACCAGTGTTCAATTTCTAGGCTATATAAATCTAATCTTTGATCGTCGATTTGGGCATCATGAGCGATCGGCATTCCTCCCCCATAATAACGACCATTTCCGATCGCTATTTGTAGGGTTTTAACTTTGATATTTTGGCCATCAATACCGATCATAGCGGTAAAAGGACGAGTTTTACTTAATAACTGTAGGGCTGTCCAAGCGTAGGCCAAAATCCCCAAACGTCGCTTTAAACCCTTGTTCAGTTTTTGGGTAATTTTCACACTTAATCCTAAACTAGCCACGTTGAAAAAGTATTTATTATTTACCCAACCTAGATCGATATATTTTAAATTACCTTCCGCAATAATTCGACAGGCTTCGGCAATAGAATTCGGTATCCCTAAAGTCCGGGCCAAATCATTAGCCGTTCCCAAAGGTATAATGCCTAGGGGCAGTTGAGTTTCTACCAACACATCCACCATAGCATTAAGAGTCCCATCGCCACCACCGACGATAACTAAATCAATATTAGAGCGATATTTTTCCATCAAAAAAGGTATATCTTCTACCTTTTTCAAAGGGACGCTGATAATTTCAAAATCCCAATGATTGAGCAGATCAACAGTTTGAGCAAAGTTTTCTTTACCCTTGCGCGAGTGACGATTGATTAGTAGTAAAGCTCTTTTAGTCATAGGTAAGTTTCTCAGAGTGCCGGGATAAAGGTTATGTAATTAGGAGTTGCTGAATAAATGTGAAATATAGACGAGGTAAGGGTTTTAGTGGCTGGTTTTGCGAAACAGGTGCAAGTCCTGTAGGGGCGAAGCATTCGGGCATAAACTATCGCTGAAACCGTAGATTTTCTATCCGAATGCTTCGCCCTTACTTTTTCAGTAAGTCCTATGTATAATAGCAAATTCAGACCCTTAAAGGCCATGAACCGAAGATAATGGCAGACAATTACTTGATTTTACTGATAACGGGCGTTTTTTCGGGCTTATTAGCGGGTTTATTCGGTATTGGGGGTGGCACTATCTCCGTGGCGATCCTGTTAAATTTGGGCTACAGTTACGGAGAATCGGTGGCTACCAGCAGTTTAGCGATCGTTTTCACTTCCCTAGGGGGTACGATCCAAAATTGGCGATTAGGTTCCCTCAAATGGCAGCGAGTTCTCCTCTTAGGTTTACCCGGGATTTTTACGGCATTTATCGGGGTCTATCTGGTCAAATCTAGCCCCAAACACCTCCTAGAAGCGGCTTTTGGTTGTTTTTTACTACTCAATATCTATTTAACCAATCTCAAGCAAAATTTAAGCCAAAAAGAGCCAGTTTCTGCCCTTAGATTGCATCCTAATCTAGCCTGTCTGCTAACCGGAGGAATCGCTGGATTTTTAGCCGGTATTTTCGGAATTGGCGGTGGGGCGATCATGGTGCCACTACAAATGATTTTTTTGGCAGAAAAGATCAAAATCGCCATTGTCACCAGTTTAGGTGTGGTTTTACTCAATTCGATCGCCGCCTGTTTCGCTCATGCCCAAGCCGGTCATATTCTTTATCTACAAGGGATTATTTTAGGTATCGGTGGTTCACTAGGTGTACAAGTAACCACTCGTTTTTTACCGAAATTACCGGATCGATTGGTGCGGATTACTTTTTATATTTTTCTGCTACTGATGGCCATTTATTTCTTCATCCGCGCTTGCTCTTAGACCGCATCAACGGACTCGTTAAATCTCAACTTTCTAACCCTTCCAGTCTCTCCCTGATGGGCTTTTTCCGTATTCATCAATAAAAAACGGAGAATACTTGACAAATTCGGGGGGGTAGAATGGCGGAGATTATTGCTTTTAATCGCTCATCTATGGGGTATAAATCTTAACTTTTCCCAGTATTAGCCATAACATTAGCTTGAATCAATCAAATCAAACAGGATTTAGTATAACAGGACATCCTAGACATGAGGACATAAGGAGATTATGTCCCTTTTTGTATAGCTTTAACCTGTTCAACCTCTAACTCTAACGCGGATGCGACTTGCTCAACACTTAACCCTAAGGCTAACAAACGGGGGACCGCCTCTAATGCTTTGTTTAGTCTGCCTTGCTCAATGCCTTCCTCACGACCTTGCTCAATGCCTTCCTCGCGACCTTCCTGACGACCTTCCTGACGCGCTTCCTCGCGCACATCTTGAAAATACTGAGTTTGTTTTAATTCATCTAAACTAAACATAGTTTCTATCTCCCGACGATTGAGAAGCGGTAACTTATAAACGAGAATCGTCTCTATTAATTGTAAGAGTTCTTGCGGTTTTTGGTCGGGGGTTAATTCTTCTCTCACTCTTTGGATTAATTTTCGGGTGCTATCAATCGCTTTTGCTTTAGATAGGGTGATTAATTGGACTGTAGCTAAACCAATCGAAGTTTGAGGAATGTTTTCTAATTCATTCAGATAAATCCGTCTCACTCGCTCGGAGT
>NZ_JAPZRB010000246.1:0-15529 GCF_027531105.1 Microcystis sp. LE18-22.4A | reverse complement strand
GCATAGACCTTTGGTTGCCCTATAAAAATTTGGTGAAAGAATTGATGCCATCGGCCGAGGTAGTCGCCGATAGATTCCATGTCATGAAACAAATTAATCAAGAGTTAGACGAACAGAGAAGAGCGGAAAAAAGAGCCGTAGAAGCGCAAAAAAATAAAAAACAGAAAGCGGAAAAAGAAGCGAAGCTAGAAGTTTTAAAGCGAAGTAAATATAGCCGGTTAAAAAATGAAGAAGATTTAACGGAACCCCAAAAAATTAAACTAGAAGCTATCAAAGAAAAATTGCCAAATTTGAAAAAGATGCAGGAATTAAAGGAAGAATTCAGAAAGATTTATGAAACCTCAAAGAATCCGACAGAGGGACTGCTATCCATCTCGGAATGGTTGGCAAAATCCTCCAGTGTTTTTACCAAGAGTTGTCAAACAATCCGAAACTGGTTTGGAGAAATCATTAGTTATTTCGAGCGAAGGACAACGAATGGGATGGTCGAGGGAATCAACAATAAACTTAAACTAATAAAACGGAGAGCCTATGGCTTTAGAAACTTTCGGAATTTTTGGGTTAGAAGTATGTTGTCTTGGCATCTTGTCTGTTGATTTAGCATAAAGAGTAACGAAGAGCCATTTAAATGAATCAACCCTAGATGTCGGGGGGGTTGGGGGGGCCACACCCTGCCCCCAGGAAAAACTTTTTCAGCAAGCCCTAAATAATAGTCATAAGGAGGAAAATGTCGCCAACCATAATCCCATGCACCAATGTTAAATCCTGTATTTTCTCGTATTAAATACTTGACTTTTTGGCTATCTAATTTAGGGTATGGCTGGCGGAATGTCGGTTATATTGGTTTTTTCCATTGTTTAACTTTTTCAGGGTTTATATAGATAGAAGCAAGCCTGATCTCCTCGGTGTTCTTGATTTAGCTCTTTCGCCTTACGCTTAAAGGATTCAATCTCCTCAGATGAAAAGTTCACAGAATTACTTTCTCTCAAGGGAATATCTTTTAAATATTGTTCGCTCGCCCAAAATTGAAATTCGTTCGAGTCATAAACGATATGGCTGAGTTGAAAGCCTGTCTTCTCGCATAATACTTGAATACTGTCAGGTGTGTGTAAAAAGAAATGACGAGGTGCATCCAGTTGTACCCAATTGACTTGATATTTTTCCCAAGCCCAAGAGGACACAACTGGAATTCTCAGCAATAAATACCTCTGAGGATTGAGCAAACGATATAGTTGTTTGAAAACCTCATAAGGTTCAGCCATATGCTCGAAGCTATGATGTAACGTGATAAAATCAAACTGTTTCTCTATATTCTTTAATTCTTTGTTATAGATTGTCACTCCCTCTAATAAGGTGTTCCGAGGAGCGTAAGGTTCAACACCTGTTAGATTAGAAAAACCTTGTTCCCTCAAATAATACAGCAAGGAGCCGACCCCACAGCCGACATCCAAAATTGCTGAATTGATACCGATATTTATCCTTTTGAAGTCCCCGATCCAATCCCAACCCGACCAAACAGGAGCGTTACCGATAGCAGTATATGAAGATACCAGTTTTCCCACAATATTAGGAGATTCTAGAAGATACTTAGTTCTCTGAAGTTTTAACCAACTTTTTAAGCTTCTATCTTTCTTGTCCAAAATGTTCTTCGGTTTGCCCCAATAATTACTTGGATAATACTTTTCCATGTTGTCGGGAATTTCTTTTATCTGAAGACAACCACAGTGAGAACATTGGAAATATTCAAAATTGTCTCGATAGCCGAACATCATTTCTTTGACAGTATAAGTGCGGTTATCGTCGCCGTTTTGACAGACTCTACACTTTAGCTGATCGAAATTACTCATAGATAAAGACCCCCCCAGAATACCATCATTTACATTGTATGACAAAATTCTTCCAAAAACTACCCTCAATCTTGAAAGATATCATAAGTTTTTAAAATTTCATGAATATCTTTAACAAAGGGAAAAGGGTCACTATCTGAAAGATAATCATCGAGACGAGATTTGCCTAACCAACCTCTACCTGGATCTTCTATGAATTTCTGACATAAGATAACAAGTTCACTGGCGATATATTCAGGGTAGAATAATTCAAATGGGACGGAGGTAATATTTTCGTGCCACAGAGAAAGGTTTTTATTCTCAAAATCATTGGTAATGACTTGCATCCCGGAATGAGCCATTTCTAGCGGAGGGTAACTCGGATGGGGAGAAACCATTAATGAGATTCCTATCGCAGAATTAGCAAGAGTGACAGCATAATCCTCTAAGCTTAACTTACCTAAGCTTTTAATCACTAGATTGTCATTAATTGGGATGTCAGGGTGAGACTCTCCAGCAGAGAGGATTTCCCACTTATTAGCTTCTGGGAATTGTTTCTGCCAAATACGGATACTCTCAACAATTATACTAAAAGCATTTCTGGGAGTTGAAGGCCGACCATAAATTATTATTTTTCGCTCCTTAGTTGTTCCTTTCAGCTTCAGTAAATTATTGAGAAGGACTTTATTAAGTCTCGGTTCAAAACTATATTCATGCTCAAATCTATAGTTTTGTAGATGGAAGTAATCTTGAAGTGTTTTGGTGTTAAAAACTGCGATCATCGGATTTTGACATTCATAAGTGCTACGGGCTAGTGAATATTTACTAGACCAAGGATAAAAGCTAGGTTCAAAATCTTGTATTAGATAAATAATCGGCTTAATAGGCTGATTAAATTCTTGAGACTGCCATATAGTCAAACGCTGTGCTATGTATGCTGTTTGCCAAAAAGTTGTAATAAAAACATCGCCTTTACTCACAGGCAAATTACTACCATATTTTTTAAGTAGCGAGACGATTTGTTTTGAAGCGTTAACATCTTCATCTAAAGAGACAAATTGATAGTGGGAATAGCTGATAATCGTACTACTACTATAATCTCCCATGACTATGATTCGTACATTGTCATAAAAACTAGCTAGTGAGTCCCAAAATTCTAAAGCGGTATTAATCCCACCAAATGCTAACTCTTGGTTAATAGTTGGAATGATTAAATTAAGTCTTGCTCCTGAGATTTTAGAGGGACAAGGAGAAGCAAGAAAGTCAAAATCGCGAAGATAACCTAGATTCTTTTGAGGAGGGTTAATAAACTGCTTAAATCCTCTGTATAGATAGCGCAGACGTCGATGGTTGTCGAGTTTCTCGGCAACAGTCGCTCTTAAGTATTTGAGTAGTTTTGGTTGATCACTCATGATTTAGATATACCATTTAAGATTTTCTGTTACTCTCTTTATTAGATTACACTTCATCTTTAGGAGAAAGGCTGTCAACTATTTTTTACACGAAGGAGAAATAATTGCTCGAGAATTGAATTATGCCTTTGACTTGACAAGGTTGTTTATTTATAGAAAAGGGAGCATCTCATTTATGCAAGTGAGTAATTATACTTGTCCCTAAAACTGGTTTCTAGCAAGGCTTTTAAAATAGCTTGACATAAAACCTGATTTAGGGGTTACAAAGGTGAGATGCTCCCTATAGAAAGTTTATTTTCTGTTTCTGTCTGCCATATTTGAAAACTAAATATCGCTGACTGAACAACCATCTTTTTTCAATTTGACTTAAAGCAGACCATTTTTCGTAGGTAGGAAAAGCCACATCTTCAAAAAAAGATATCCATTGATTTAAAGTGGTTTCAATTGTGTGTTCTTTCGCCCTCTTATAACCGTTTTCAACCATTTTTTGATAAAGTTCTGGAGAACTTTTCAGACGACGAACTGCTTCAATTGCCTCCTCTAGAGAGTGAATAATAAGAAAATCTAACTCTGTCTTTCTTTCTGCTAAAAAGCCTAACTCTGGAGTCAAAAGAGCGGGAACACCAGCGTGCCAAGCATTAATTAGCTTAATAGAACCTTTATTAGGATAATTTCGAGAATCAAAACTACGCGCGGCTACAATCACATCTAGATTAGTATAATTGTTCCATTGAAATTTATCCCAAATCGGCATCCAATGGCAATTGAGAGTAGCCAAAGACTCTGGCCATGCTTCCGACCTTAATTCCGGTGCCAACTGACCCCTGTTGCCAATGTAAGAAATATTCTCCACTAGGGTGTTCCGTTCCCTATCTCTGGGAATTAACCCAGGCATCGGCCAATGACTAATTAGATGGGGGTTCCAAATAGAGTCTTTAGTCTTCTCCCAAGTATACGGATTATAAACAATGTGTAGGTGAGCCGAAGGGTGATATTCTTTGTCGCTTTGGACACAAATTAACATGACCTTATCCAAGAAGGGATAGTCATTATCTAGGGTGTCTCGGTCGGCGATTAAAATTCCTTGCTCTGGGATTTCTCTGGCTATTTCACAGGGAAAGCCAGCTTGTTTAAGATGAAAGTAGGTTTGGGCTATCCAAGCCGTAAAATTGCTAGGATCGCCTGTCCATAGAGTCTGGTCTTCCCTGATATTTTTTTGTCTGATTTCGTCAGGGGCGTAAAAATAGATTGTTCGCATTAATTATATAAGGCCAAAGCATTCTTTGTCCCATAGTTTAGCGCAAAAACGCTTTGCCGTCAATTGTAGCTCAAGAGGTCAGCAATTCTGATTATGGAAACCAGCCAGCCAAACCCCTAGTCTAAAGAAATATATTCGATCGCCTCCTAGGGTGGATAATTAGGAAACAATCCCTTGACCTAGGGAAATAGTACCAGGCTTCGCTTTAAGTAATTGACCGACCACAGCAATAATCGGTGTTTGCACCCCATCCATGGGCAAGAGAAGGTTTTTCATCAGTTGTGGTAAAGTAAAAACCAAGAAAAAAAGCCGGTATTTATTCTTGAAAATCACTGACTAAAATAACGCAGTCCCTTTACCAATCTTTCTACTGCCGTTAAAGCTGTTTCTGGAGATAAAGCACCGTAGGCAAGACGCAAATAACAGCCTTCTGTTATCCCAAAAGTTGAACCGGGTAACACCGCCACCCGCTGCTGCTCAATTAAACTTTTAACTAACTGAAAATCATTCTTGTCTGTGGGAATTTTCAGGAAAAAATAAAAAGCCCCTTCCGCAGTGGCAACATCACAGATATCCCTAATCGATTCTAGAGCATTCAGGCAAATTTCTCTAACTTGACTGATGGTTTTTAACTGTTCTAAAGGATAGCTTTTACCCACCTGTAACGCTCCCAGAGCCGCGTATTGCGAAACCACCGGCGGACAGATTAAAATAGTATCCTGAATCTTATTAATCGCCTCAGATAAATGTTCTGGTACTACCATATAACCAATGCGCCAACTGGCAAAACCGTAGGCTTTTGAGAGACTAAATAAGGAAATAGTCCAGGATTCACTACCAACAATTGCCGCCGGGGAAAAGTGGCGGGCATGGTTATAGGTAAAATACTCATAGGCCTCATCGTGAATGTGATAGATGCCCTTTTTTTGACAGATTCGATTGACTTCTCTCAGGGTATTTTCTGGATAAACTACTCCCGTGGGATTATTAGGAGAAATCGTCACCACTGCCTTAGTTTTTTCCGTGATTGCCTCTTCAATGGCGGCTGGACGCAATTGATAATTTTTGTCTGTGGCAACCAAAATTACTTGACAATTAGCCATTTTTATGGCCATTTCATGATTGAAATAAAAGGGAGTGTTGAGAATAATTTCATCCCCCGGGGAAGTAATGGCTAAAATGGCATTCATAAAAGCCATATTACTGCCCGCCGTCACAAAAATTGCCTGTTTATCGCTGACTTCTACCCGATTATCTTCGGCTAGTTTTTGCTGAATTACTGCTAATAAGGGGGGAATTCCCGCCACAGATTGATATTGATGATTTTTGGGATTGGCTAAGAATAAAGATAGAGATTCGATCGCTTCCCGGGGTGGATCATAGGAAACAACCCCTTGACCTAGGGAAATAGTGCCGGGGTTCGCTTTAATTAATTGACCGACCACGGGAATGATCGGCGTTTGCACCCCGTCCATGCGGGAGAGAAGGTTTTTCATTAAAGTAATCAATGGAGCCGAGCAGAGTCGAACTGCTGTCCAAATTAGGTATTGACTGTCCGTTCATTCACAGGTTTAGTTTCGATTACCCTCGAAACGGGGACTGTCACTTATCCCGGACAGTGGGATGCTCTAGTTAAAGCTTAGACGGTTAACTAACTAGAGAAAGTTAAACGTGGCATCCGTTGGGGGTTGATCCATAGTCCTTAACGGAGTCAAACTATGAATGCTCGAGTCGATTAGAGACTATTAGGCAGCTACAGGAGCGGCTTTACGAGCGAAAGGAACGATGTTGTTCGCATTTACTTTTTGTTTGAGCCTTTGATTTACGAGAGGAGACTCACTCTCGACCTGTATCACGGGGGAGCTTTCGCTAACCTGTCGAAACCGTTACGGCCCCTTGTGCTTACATTCTGATTATAGCATATTTTTTGATTAAGCTAATTTCGGCTCAATTGAGGATTTTTCCCTTCCCAGGCGTTAGAGCCTGGCTAGATCGGTAAAAAAGGTTTTTATCGCTGATTTTTCTGAAATGGCATCGGTATCAAAGAGATAAGCCATCAGGTTCTCTCGTCCCAGATATTATCCAGTTCTTCGGCTAATTCTTCTGAATCTTCCCAATTTTCGGTTAAATTCCCTAACCCTCCCCTAATTATTGATTGCCTCGGTTTGAATTGCCACCTATCAACAATCTATCTCCATACCACAATTTAGCCATTTTGTCAAAAAAAATTTGACTTTGCAACAATACTACACAAAAATTAGATCAACGTTGTTCGGGAAAAAAGGGAGAATTGGCAGAACTGTTTGGTTTTGCCCAAGGGAAAAGTCTAGATTTAGCAAGGGTTTTAAGACAACCCAGACCATTAAAAACCTAAAAATTACAATAAAACCAACCCTAGCATAATGCAAAATTATACCAGAATCGCTGGAAGTATTGCAACCTCGTAAATAAATAAAAATTATTCTCAATAAATTCTTAAGTAAAAATAAATATTACCGATTGTAAATTTAAATATTTTTAAGTATTGAGAGTATTTATATATAAAATACTTATCATTTTGCCCTGATTGCCTCTGACTTGAAAGAGGGTGTAGGGTGTGGGGTGTGGGGTGTAGGGAAGGAAACCTCTTTCATCTGTAGGGGTGAAAATTTTTTCATCGGGACTGACTTGAAAGAGGCGGTCGGCAGGGGGCAGGGGGCAGGGGGCAGGAGGGAAAAGTACCACTTTGGGGAGTCAGTCGTCGATACCAAACTAGGCTAAACTCTATAGGAGAAACCCGATGACTAACTTGATTATTTCGCAAAAATATGGCTAAAAAGCTCGATTTTGTTATTCCCGCCGTCGGTGGAGTCACAGGAGCCAATTTATCTGCTTGTCTGGGAAATATTGGCTTAGTCGGCGGATTTGGCGGTATAAGCGTCGGTTTAGTGGGAATGACGGAGATTGGCATCCTGACAAGTTCGGCAATTTATGCCAGTTTGCAAGGACTAGAAACAAACGATCACAATGTCGGGTTAGCTTTGGGAATAGGAAGCCTTGGCGGAATCGGTATCTACTCTACCTTTGGGGGTGTGGGAGTCGCAGTTAAAGGTACAGCTTTCGGTGTTGGTGTCGGTTCTATGGCGATCGCTGGCGGCCTAGTCGGGTTAGGAATCTACGGAGTGATGAAAATGTTATCTCCCACCTACTCCGACAATAATTTTTATAGCAATCTAGAATTTTTTGATCGCATTACTAGAGAGTACGAAGAAGCTTTATTTTGGCAAGAAGTTACGCGAAAATATGAAAATCTAGAGGCAGAACTACAGGGACTGTTAGAAGAAGTATCTATTCAGGAAAATCAACAGTTATATTCTACAGAAATTACTATTCCAGAGCGTTTATCTTGGCAGTGTTTCCAAACTCTTAAAGGTCATCAGGCAAATATTGGGGCGATCGATGTTAGTCCTGATGGTAAAATTATCGCTAGTGCGGGAGAAGATCAAACGATAAAACTTTGGCAGCGAGAAACGGGTAAATTAATTTATTCCTTTCTGGGAGTTAATGAACCGATCCAAACTCTGGCTATAAGTCCTAACAGTAAATCGATCATTGCTGGTGGATTGGATGGCAGAATTAGTCAGTGGCAATTAGACACTAAGCAGTATAAAAGTAGTTTTTTCGCTCGTGTCAATGCTCCCCATAGTCACGATGGTGTAATTTTACAATTAGCTTTTGCTGCCAATGAAAGATTTATTGTTAGTGCTAGTAACGACAAAACTCTGCGAATCTGGGGTTATCATACAGGAGAATTAAAGCGAACTTTAATCGGTCATGAGGAGGCAGTTAATACCTGTGCTATTAGTCCCGATAGCCAAATTATTGCTAGTGGTAGTGATGATAAAACTATTAAATTATGGCGATTTGATCATAGTTATGCTTATCAAACTTTTATCGGTGACAGGGCAGCCGTTAACAGTTTAGCTTTTAGTAATGATGGTCAATATCTAATTAGTGGTGGTAGTGATAAAACGATTAAAATCTGGGATATAAAGACAGGAGAAATTATTAAAAGTTGGCAGGCACACGAGCAGGCAATTATCAGTATTGCTATTAATCCTCATCGCCATCTAATTGCTAGTGCTTCCCGAACAGAAATTAAAATTTGGCAAGGACAAACAGGAGAATTAATTAAAGTTTTACGGGGAACTGCTCCCTTAAAATTTAGTCATGACAGTCAATTTTTAATTACAGGTAGTTATGGAGGTAAGGTAAAAATATGGTCGGAAATGTTAGGAGAATTAGAAATATTACCCTCAGATTCCGAGGATTGGTGGGAGGTTTTAGATGTTTCTAAGAATGCCAGTTTTCCAGAGGTTAAACAAAGATATTATCAGCTTGTTCGTCAGTATCACCCCGATCACAATTCCTCTGCCATAGCGATTAAAATTATGCAAAAAATTAATCGAGCTTACGAGCGGTTTTTATTTTCTATCTCGCAACAGTAAAATTGTGAGCCTAGGGTCAAGTATTTAACTATCTTTCGATAATATAGAGAGCTTACTAACAAGCTCTCCATGAAGTTTAGGTCTTTTACCACTTATCTTCTAGACTAGGATCTGTTAGCAGTATTCAAGCTACCCACTTGAATATTCAGATTAATTTTTTGTCCTTCTCGGCTAATTTCTACGGGCAAATTATCGCCAATTTGAGTATTAGCAACAATTTCCTGAACCGCATCGGGATCGGTGACATTCTTACCACCTACAGACTTTAACACATCACCCGATCGCAATCCCGCTGCTGCGGCAGGAGAATCTCTCATCACCCGCACTAACAAGACACCAGAATCATCGGGGATAGTCCAATTATCAGCCATAGGACTATCGGCTAATTGTTCTTTTACCTCCGAAGTTAACTGTACCATTTGAACACCGAGATAGGGATGTTCCACCTTACCCGTGGCGATTAATTGTTCGGCGATTCTTTGGGCAGTTTTAATCGGAATAGCAAAACCTAAACCCTGGGCATTTTGAATGATAGCGGTGTTAACTCCGATAACTTCTCCCCGAGCATTTAACAAAGGTCCGCCGGAGTTTCCGGGGTTAATTGCCGCATCGGTTTGCAGGAAATCCACCCGTTTATCACTAGCACCAATTTGGGAGCCATTGCGTTCCTTGGCGCTAATAATCCCCGTGGTGACAGTGTTATCTAATCCCAAAGGATTACCGATAGCGATCGCCCATTCTCCCACCTGTAAACTATCAGAATTACCTAATTTAACCGTGGGTAAATTGCTCGTTTCTACCTGTACCACTGCCACATCAGTTAAAGGATCACTACCTAAAACTTTACCATCGATAGTGCGACCATCTTTGAGGGTAACAGTCACCTTATCTGCTCCCTCGACAACGTGAGCATTGGTGATAATTTTACCGTCATTACTGATAATAAACCCCGAACCTGTACCTCTTTGAACTTGTTTTTCTCCTCGCTCGGGTATTTGGGAACCGAAGAAGCGACGGAAAACAGGATCGTTAGCAAATTCCGAAAAATCACCGCCTCCATTGACTTCCCTAGAAGCATTAATTCTCACCACCGCCGGCCCCACTTCTTGCACCACAGAAGCGACAAAATTGGTAGGAATAACTAGGGTTGAGGGAGCGGCTGCAGCCGGTGTGGAGGGGCGAGGATTATTGGCAGCGGGGGCAATATTTTGGGCTAATTCTAGAGGATTTTGGCTGTAGGCGTAGGTGGCCCCGATACCTAACCCGGCACCCAAAACCAGTAAGGAGGAATAGGCAAAAAGTTTTTTCATCGCAGAAGATTTGGAGCGTTTGGGATTACCTTCGTTGATCGGGGAGATATTATCGTTAAAAATATTGTGAGTCATAGTTTTTATTGTTTAACCATTCTGAGAAGGGAATAAAAGTCAGTCCTAATAATCGTGGGTGTGAGAGGAGTGTTTCGGAAAACGGCTTGGGACTGACTATCTCTAATTTAGGTGGGGGATATGAACTTACTGTGACGCAGACATGAACTTTTGATTGCAAGGTCATTATCCTAGTGGATAGACAGATAGAAAGATAGAGGGTGGTGATTCGGTAGTAGTGATGGCGGCTTAATCCTTTGCTTTGCTGTGCATTGTAGTCATGGATAAAATACCAAAGGGCTCCCCAACGTGATTCTCCATTTTGTTAGAGAAAGATAGACTCTCTCTCACCAGCCGAGAAATCCTTTGTCGAAAGGTATTATTTAATCTTTCAATAGGATTAGTTTGACCAGTTTCTTGACCGACTGGTCGATGACGTTTACTGGGAATTACTGTCTTATAGGACTCCCAAAAGTCTGTGTAAGTAACAGCACATTGTCGGTAAACACCGGGTAAACTGGCCCCAAAGTTTTTTGGCTGATTGACGACTCCTATCTCCGCACATAGCAACCAATAATTTCTCTTGTCTTTCTATCAATTAACCGCCAAATATAAACCTTTATCGTCTTAGAAAAAACAAAAGACCACATCTCATCACATTTTATAACCAATTTACCTTTTGGTTTGTCAGAAACCTTTACTTGACGGGAGACAGCCGCCAGTTTATTGTTGACATAATGTTGTAAACATGACCAACTTACCCCTGTTACTCTCGCAATTACTCGCAAGAAAATTCGTTCGAGCAAGAGTTTATCAATTAATTGTTTGGTTTCGTCAGAGACGGTTTTATTAGTGGGATTGATCACCAACGGTTGACCACACTCTTTACATTGACGTTTGGGTTTTCCCTTAGGAATAGAACCATTATTGATAGTATGGTGAGAACCACAATTAGGACAGGGGAATAGAGGTGAAGGGGGGACTTTGTTCGGTGCTAGACTGATATTTGAGTAAGCCAGACAGGAGCCAGAAAAAGATATTTATTAGAAAAGTCATGATCAAGCTAGAGGTTTAAAGACTGAGCGGGTTCCAATTATTTTTATTAATAAATATTTGACACAATTCATACCAGGTAAGCAAGAGAGCTACGCCACTACTACCGAATCATTACCGAAAATCAATCTGTGCGGGAAAAGATAGCCGAGCTTGAGAGGAATGCCGAGCAATAGGAAACGCGCGCAGCGCATCGACTCGGAAGGTCAAGAACTTCACCTCAACAAGTTTCGACTGTGACGCTCGAACCTTCCGCTTTGTCGAGAAAGATGGGACGATTACCGTTAGTACCACGGGGAAAAGAGCGACTCCCCCGCTAACCCTACGGGTGTAACGGGGGCATCCTGCCGACATTCAAGGTGACCAGGACAATTCTTGTCGGAGGGCAGATAAAAGTTTATGCGGATGGCGAGACTCGAACTCGCAAGGCGTAAGCCACACGCCCCTCAAACGTGCGTGTCTACCAGTTCCACCACATCCGCTTGATTTTAGCCTAACCACTATAGCACAGAAAAAAAATAATCTGCAAGCAACTTTTAAAAATTACTGCCGCACAACTTTCGCACCACCTGAGTTAGTACGGATAAACCTTTTAGGGAACCTTGAATCAAATGGAAGGCCGGGATGGGACGGATTAACATTTGTCGAGCTAGGGGCAATGGTAGCAGCTGACCTTGATTATCAATTGCCGGGGCTAAATCGGGTAAATCCTGCGTCACCTCGTCGCTAATCACGCGCACAATTGCCACTTTTTGCCCCGATAAAGCCGCTAAAATCCTTGCTCCTTCCATATCGACCACCTCATAGCCCCCCTGTCCTAAACGTCGTTTTTCCTCGGACTGGCTAATCAGGCGATCGCTGGTTAAACCTTTAACGAGGCTATATCCGGTTAATTGGGCGATTTCTGCGGTTATTTCTGGTTCGCACTGCCAATAATTCCCCTTTTCTAGGCCACAACCTTGATAGATTACCCCATCTCCGACTCGATAGCGATCGCTGAGACTGCCCGCTAATCCCATCAGCACAATTTTTCCTTTGAGCTTATTAAGAAATTCTAGAGATAGCTTAGAGGCTGGGGAACTGTCGAGGAATTCTGGAGCGCCAAGGTTAATCGGGATAATTTGCGGGGCTAAATCGCCGATGTTTCTTAATCCTCGACGGATTGAGCTATGCTCGGCTCCCCGGGGAACGAGAATAATATCTTCAGGTGTGAGCATGAAATTTTTGAGAAAGTTTCCTAATTAGTCCCTTGAGATGTTATAAACAATAATAGTGAACTAATTAGGAATAATTCTTAAGTAAATAGCCCCGCCACTGACTGGGCGATTGTCTTTCCCACCATGAAAAAGTCTGTCATTCTGCGTTTATCCGAGGTTAACAAGCGTTTTCCCGCTTCTACTAATCTAGCTGTCGATAATATCAGTTTTAGTTTAACAGAGGGCGAAATTCTCGGATTATTGGGTCCGTCGGGCTGCGGTAAAACCACTCTACTCCGGATGATTGCGGGATTTGAAAAACCATCTCAAGGAGTGATTGAATTGGGAGGGCGAATAGTTGCCGACGAAAAAACCTTTATTCCCCCGGAAAAACGCAATACGGGCATGGTTTTTCAGGATTACGCTCTTTTTCCCCATTTAACCATTGCTGAAAATATCGCCTTCGGGTTAAAAAATTCTGGGGAGAAATTATCGACCAAAGCTATTAACGCTAGGGGGGCGGAAACTTTGGATTTAGTCGGACTGCAAGGACTAGAAAAACGTTATCCCCATCAGCTATCGGGAGGACAACAGCAAAGAGTCGCCCTCGCCCGCGCTTTAGCCCCAAAACCCTCTTTAATCCTCTTAGATGAACCTTTAAGTAATCTCGATGTGCAGGTACGGCAACGGTTACGGCACGAGATCCGTCATATCCTGAAAGCGACCGGTATCTCGGCCATTTTTGTCACCCACGACCGGGAGGAAGCAATGGTGATCAGTGACACAATTGCAGTCATTTGTCAAGGAAAATTAGAACAAATTAACAATCCTGAAGCAATTTATAGTCATCCGGCCTCGCGATTCGTGGCTGAGTTTGTTACCCAAGCGAATTTTCTCCCCGCTAGACGGGAGGGGGAACAATGGCAAACCGAGATAGGAGTCTGGGAAATTGCCGATGGTCAAGATTTGGACAAAGGGGAATTGATGCTGAGAGAGGAAGATGTCAAAATTAAACCGGATGAGACGGGAGCTCTGGTTATTTGCGATCGCCAATTTTTAGGGCGGGAATACCGTTATTGTCTGCTAACGGCCACCGGCAGCCAAATCCACGCTAGAACAACGATTAACACCCAATTAGACATCGGTACAAAGGTAAAACTATCGATTATTCCCGATAGCGTCCGTGTATTTGCCGACTGATAACTGATACTAAATCCTGTTTCAGGGGTGTGGGGTGTAGGGTGTGGGGTGTGGGGAGATTTTTTTCAGTAAAAAGGCAGCTCCGAGCTTATCGCTTAATACTATTGACTGAAAACTCACATCTGATAACTGATAACTGATAACTGATAACTGATAACTGATCCAAGGCTGACGGCTAATATTGATATCGATCGCGATTTAGGACTAGGGTGGCATTTTTAGCGACAAAATCAATAATTTTTTTAGCCACATCCACACCGGTGGCCGCTTCTATTCCTTCCAAACCGGGAGAGGAATTCACCTCGATAACCACAGGCCCGTGATTGGACCGTAATAAGTCCACACCCGCAACCCGTAAACCCATGGCTTTAGTGGCCCGTATGGCCGTACTGCGTTCCTCCGGGGTTAATTTTACCTTTTCTGCCTTACCACCGCGGTGAAGATTAGAACGAAAATCCCCTTCGGCCCCCTGTCGCTTCATCGAGGCCACCACTTTTCCATCGATGACAAAACAGCGCAGATCTGCCCCACTGGCCTCTTTAATATATTCCTGTACTAGGATATTAGCTTCTAATTGCCGAAAAGCTTCAATAACTGACTTGGCTGCTTGATCGGTTTCCGCTAAGACTACCCCAATACCTTGGGTTCCTTCTAATAATTTAATCACTAGAGGGGTGCCGCCGACGGTTTCGATTAAACCATCGATATCTTGAGTTGCGTGGGCAATTCCCGTCACAGGTAAACCGATCCCTTCCCGAGCGAGGATTTGCAGACAACGCAATTTATCCCGCGACCGAGAAATTGCTTGCGAGTCGTTGGTAGTAAAAACATTCATCACCTCGAATTGTCGGACGACTGCGGTTCCATAGAAGGTTTTTGAGGCGGCAATGCGGGGAATAATTGCGTCGAAACTCTCCAAGGGTTTACCGTTATAGACAACCGTGGGTTTATGGGAGGTGATGTTCATGTAACAGCGCAAATAATTGATCACTCGTACCTCATGGCCTTGGCCTTCTCCCGCTTCTTTCAGTCGCTTGGTCGAGTAAAGAGAAGCGTCTTGCGATAAAATAGCGATTTTCATAAATTTTCGCTTAAATATTGCTTTTAAAACTGAATAGCTCGTTATTCCCCCATATTGGCTTTTTTGGCCGGCAACTCATAAAATTTCTGCTCTCGATCGAAGTCCATCGATTATTATGGCGCTGACAGTTCCCCCTGAACAGTTAGGTTAATTGACATACTCCCACCGTCAAGCTACGCTGTGACGGGGGATTCTTTCCACATCGCTGTTAGAAATTCCTTGTTCAACGAGACAGCTTAGATTCTCAATGTCTCCACTGAAAATCCAGAGGCCGGACTCTTCCCCCCTTGCCCCCCCCGCCCCCCCCGATGTCGGGGGGCAGGGGGGGTGGGGGGTTTGGGTCGGTTTCTGTTTGCCCAACAGTACCGTTGAGATGATTTCCCAAATATTGCCACCCTTTTTTAAGAATGTTGATGGCTGCATTATGATCCCTATCTAGGGCTTGCTGAATAAATCTAAAAACCTTGTTGGGTAAGACTTTTAGACTTTTTGTCAATCAAAAAGTACCAGTTGTGGGAGAGATAGGGGGAAAATTCTGGGACTTTTTCTCTGAAAATTAGGTAATTGACCAGATGAGAATCGGTAAAACCCTACACCCCACACCCCACACCCCACACCCTGTCCCCACGAAAAACTTTTTCAGCAGACCCTA
>NZ_JAPZRB010000577.1:0-2929 GCF_027531105.1 Microcystis sp. LE18-22.4A | reverse complement strand
TTGAGAATGACCGGGGGAACTCTGAAATTTTCGGCTTAGTTGCCGGCAGCTTGCCGCCAACTCACTCCTCTAGATAAGTATTTTGACTCACGCCCCTTCCTCTTTTGAGACGTTGTGACACTTAGGGTGCGGAATGTGGGTAAAAAACTAGCGATTCCGTCGTCGCCATTCCCAGGGTGGCACCGGGTTTCCCCCGAAAATTCCCTTGCGGTTCGATCGAGTTTCGGTAAAAGCCCTTTCGATTTCCTTCCAGCTGGGACAGTCAGCCTTGAATCGATCGTAAGCCCAAACCATACCGTCCTTTACCTGCTGCAGTTGAACTAGCTGACCGTTGGCGTACACCTCGGCCACAGTACGCCCGAAGCGATCTGTATCGATAGCATTGATAGTGACTTGGTTATTTGCCTGGTTAAGAAGCGATCGCAAGTGGTCACGACTAACGATGCCGTTTTCCTGTTTGATTTCTGGGGCATCAACACAGGCGAATCGGATTCTCTGCTGTTTTCCGTCACAATCGACCCTAATCGTGTCGCCGTCGTGTACCGAACCCTTGACCACCGTGCAAGTGCGGGCATTGGCCAAGGTTGAGGCGGGAAGGTTCTGACAGGACACCAACAGTAAGGCGATCGCTAAAAGGAAAAGGCGCTTCATGGTTTTTGGGTGCATGACGGTGGCAAGGAAAACCAAATCGTCGGGATTGGTAATCGCCGTCTATTTTACGGTGGTGAGGATGTCAACGGCAAAATTTCCGTAAAGAGGTTGATTCCCATTGATTAATATGTCAAGTTCCCTGCCGTAAAGAATCCATCGATACTTGAGGCAATGATGATTACAGAATTAAATACCCGGTTAGAGGCTCCCGAAAAAACAACCGATGAGATAAGACAACGCAAGGAAGTGATCGACTGGCAATCGGCCGAGTTTAACCAGTGGATGACCGGAATCAAAACAAGGCTAGATGCGATCGCTGGTAAGATCGAAAAATAGCGAAGATTTAAAAGGGAATCCAATCAACTCGGTCAATCCATTCTTCTGCTTCGGATGCTTCCCAAATCAGATATAATTCTTCTGCCCAGATTTCTAAATTAGCACTGGGGCGCAACCATAGTAAACCCCAAATACGTCCACCCTTATCCCAATGGTTCTTCAGGTGTCCAGGCATACTGCGACGATTATTGGTAACTAACAACCGTTGAAATGACGCAACATAATCTAGGATTTCTGGGTCTAAAGTTCCCAGTGGTGGTGCATCGGGTTCACCTACTCGCAAAATATCGAGATTAGGATTCAATCGCAACAGAGATATTTTGAGGTCTGGGGATAAGTTTTCATCTAACAAAAACCGGATTTTCATGCGAGGTTTAGTTCTTGCTGTTTCCGTTTTAGTTTTAGTTGTCTTAGGCGTTGAATCAGGGGGGATGGCTCGGTATTTAACCACTGCTGGTATTGTTCTTCCTGCCAGTCACGGAGGCGCTGAAGATAAGCATCTATCAGGGTCTTATTTTGATAGTAATAGGTGAGAGTAGCGTAAATTTTCTCTAGGTTTAAGGTGGGTAACTCTTGGAGAATCTGCTGGGAAGTATAACCTTTTAAATGGTAGTTGATGACATCCTCAATCCCAATGCGATGTCCTTTAATGCGGATGTCATCTGGCTCAAAAACTTCAAAGTATTCTTCTAGTTGCATGGTTTTCTTGGAGCAAACTTTTTCTTTTAATTGTAGCACCGCTACCAGTTATCAGTGAACAGTTATCAGTCCGGCTCTTTGATAACTGTTCACTGATAAGTAGTCGTGCAAAATTAATTTCTTAGTAAAGATAGGCACTCATGCAAGAGGCAAAAGGCAAGAGGGGGTTAGATATGTGTAATTAATTTTGCTTAGGTACTTAACTGAAAAGGTGTTTCTACTTCCAGGGATGAAGTGCAAGAAAGGCTGCCTTGCCGGTGACATAGCTCCCCGTCCTCAAAAAATAGCCTCATCTGTTGCCAATGCTAAAACTTCCCGATGAGTAAGGACTCTCTATTTTTCCCCCCTCTAATATCAGCTAAACTTATCAATAGCATAAGTAACAATATCGTCAAACTTCTTTACAAACCGTTACATAACCCTTAAGATGAGAACATCATAAATCAATCAAACCGCACTCATAAACCAATGACCACCACCTTACAACAGCGCGAGAGTGCTTCCCTGTGGGAGCAGTTTTGTCAGTGGATCACCAGCACCAACAACCGTCTTTATGTCGGCTGGTTCGGTGTCATCATGATCCCCACCCTGCTCACCGCCACCACCTGCTTCATCATCGCCTTTATCGCCGCTCCTCCTGTAGATATCGACGGTATCCGCGAGCCTGTAGCTGGTTCTCTACTCTACGGAAACAACATCATCTCCGGTGCGGTTGTTCCCTCCTCCAACGCGATTGGACTCCACTTCTACCCCATCTGGGAAGCTGCTTCCTTAGATGAGTGGTTATACAACGGTGGTCCTTACCAGTTAGTCATTTTCCACTTCTTACTAGGTGTCTTCTGCTACCTCGGTCGTCAGTGGGAACTGTCTTTCCGTTTAGGAATGCGTCCTTGGATTTGTGTAGCTTACTCTGCACCGGTATCCGCCGCTACTGCTGTATTCTTAATCTATCCCATCGGACAAGGTTCCTTCTCTGATGGTATGCCTTTAGGAATCTCTGGAACCTTCAACTTTATGTTCGTGTTCCAAGCAGAACATAACATTCTGATGCACCCCTTCCATATGTTAGGTGTTGCCGGTGTGTTCGGCGGTTCTCTGTTCTCCGCGATGCACGGTTCTCTAGTAACTTCTTCCTTAGTGCGTGAAACCACGGAAATCGAATCTCAGAACTACGGTTACAAATTCGGTCAAGAAGAAGAAACCTACAATATCGTTGCCGCTCACGGTTACTTCGGACGTTTAA
>NZ_JAPZRB010000501.1:0-1574 GCF_027531105.1 Microcystis sp. LE18-22.4A | reverse complement strand
CATAGCCATTACGACTGATTTGTTCGAGGTTTTCTCTTTGTTCCCCTGTTAGATTGACTTTATCTCGCCGACCTCTTCCCATGATTGATGTCCTCTGCTTGTTCGAGCTATTGCCCTATTTTAGCTGAAACAGTCCACTACAAGGGCTGAAACAATCCACTACAAGGGCAGCGTTGCCGCCGTCGGAGACGCGCGAAGCTGAGGCACTGCGTTCTCGAAGAGGGGCGAAGTCTAGCAGATCGCACTTAACATCGAAAGACATTTTAGAATGCGATCGCCAAAAGTATAAAAATTTTTGATCGCAGATCAGGAAGATTTGCATCACCCTAGATTGCATCTCAGATGCCTTAGAACAGATCATCCCTGCTGGGCTATGGAATATCTAGGGCTTGCTGAAAAAGTTTTTCGGTGGTGGCAGGGTGTGGGGTGTGGGGTGTGGGGTGTGGGGTGTGGGGTGTGGGGTGTGGGGTGTGGGGTTTTATCGATTTTCAGGTGGTCAACTACCTAATTTTCAGGGAAAAAGTCCCGGAATTTTCCCCCCAATCACTCCAATGGTCGGCACTTTTTGAGGTCAAAAAAGTCTAAAAACCTTATCCAACAAGGTTTTTAGATTTATTCAGCAAACCCTAGATAGTTAAAAGTTTAACCGATGATTAGGGACCGGAAAAAACCGCCGATTCGATATCTTGGCGACTAAGGGAGTATTTAAAAGCGCGATTGATGTCACTGCCGTCATTGGCTGCCCGAAAGTAACGAACGGTGATTTCTTCGATATCGAGGCAGATTTCCGCTTTCCATGTTGGTTTTTCGACGATCCAACAGTGGATATTCTCGGTATTTTTCCGACAACCTAATTTAACTAGCCATGCTTCGATCGCCGGTAAGGGATGATTATAGAGGGGAGTATCGGCAGTGGGAATCTTCATCGCATCTAAATCAAAAATAATTGGGCTACAGTGACGGCATTCTCTCCTCGAAGCATAGCAATAATCACCGCTAGTAACAAGCAGCCCAGCAGGGTCAGTCCCAAGATAAACAAAGCAAAAATTTCTCCCGAAGATAGGGGACGATCGGTAGGATCGAGATAGGCGCTACGATTAGCTATGGGTTGATCGCTATCGGGGATAGTTTGGATGACATTCCAGCGCGAGTAACCTATCTGTAAATCATACAGGGAACGGCGATCGGGATTACTCAGGGTGGCATAAGCTTCGTTAAGACGCTGGAATTTAACCGTTGCCACTTCGGGGCTGAGTTCGGTAGTATCGGGGTGGTATCGTTTGCTGAGTTCCCGATAGGCGCGTCGCACTTCGATCACCGAAGCACTCGGATGTAGTCCTAGAATGGCATAATAAGTATCGGCAAAGCGCGAGTTAGCGGCAATGACTCGCGAAGTGGTTTGGGAATTATCGCGCTCGAAGGTCACAAGATTTTTTACCGAAAAATTGGGTTTAAAGCCTCGCCCTTTTAGGGCGACTTTATGTGATGTATGATATTAAGAATAGCGGGCCGGGTAAGCAACCGCTTAAAAAACCCAGTCATCGCAGGATGAACGCACCTTGAAAACTAGAGTT